>CAXUIR010000361.1:0-3106 GCA_964251005.1 uncultured Acetobacteraceae bacterium
GAACTTGCCGTTCCAGGAATGCGCGTACTCGTGCGGCAGCAGTTCCCGGCCCGAGGCTGACGCGGCCGGGTCGGTGAAGTAGGCCTCGCCGGCGCCGGTTTCGTTGCTGCGCTGGTGTTCGAGGCCGATGTTGCCCATCTCGGCGCTGACCGAGAACAGGAAGTCGTAGTGGTCGTAATGGTGTGAGCCGAAAGTGCGGTAGGCCTGGGTCACCAGGTTGCGGTGGGCGGCGAGGTCGGCCGGGTTGACGGCGAGGTCTTCCGGGCGGTCGGCGAAGACGTTCAGGTGGACCGGGGCCGGACCGTTGTGGTCGAGGTCCAGGCGGGAGACGTAGGCGCCGGCGTAGACCGGCGAGTCCAGCAGCGTGTCGAGCGGCAGCGGGCGGAAGTCGATCATGCCGCCCGCCGCGTGGACGGTGTCGAGCGCGGTCGCGTATTGCCAGCCGGCGGGAATCCTCAGCGTCGGGTGCACCTCGATGTCGCGCTGGTAGGTGCCGGCGGGAAACAGCAGCTCGGGCCGCCATTGCACGTCGAGCATGTTGGCGGTCAGCACCACGCGGCCTTCCTTGCTGTCCAGCGGAGAGAGATAGTCGAACGCCACCTGCACCGATCTGGCACCGGCCGGCACGTCGACATGGAAGGCGCCCATGTCCACCGGGTCGCGCGCCCACGAGACGGCCTGTGCGCCGGCGGTGATGGTCAAGCCGGCAAGCGAGGCGATGGGCCCTGTCGGACCGTGGTTGCCTGGGAGCCACTTCGGATAGAGCAGCGTCAGCTTCCGGTCTGGCGGCACGGGGATGGTCTCGGCGATGCGCACCACGTGCCGGTCGAGGTCGGTGGCGTCCACCTGCAGCTCGATCCGGCTAGAGAACGGACGGTCCTGCGGATCCGGGATAGGCGGCGGAAGGGGAACCGGGCTGGGCAGCGGCGGGCTCGCCTGGGCGGCGGCGCTGATCAGCAGCAAAGCGAGCGGTGTCAGGCGAAAGGTCATGCGGGGCGACGCGTCCGGTTGGGCGGAGCCGGACCGTAGGCGGAGATTGCCGTTGAGAGAAGGCAAGCAAGCGGTTCTTTTTTTAAAACCCTTTTCTCTCGCGCGCGTGCCGGGGTGAAACGAAGCCGCTACGTTCGCCGGTTTCGCTCTTCGACAACAGCAAACAGTAGGAACCACGCGACTTATACCAGCCCCGGTTGGGGTTGACGTGCGCAAGGCAAGCAAGGCCTTCTTTTTTGAAAAAAAGAAGCAAAAAACTCTTGCCTCCGCTGTCGCGGACTTATCCGGAGAGCACGCGACAGCGGAGTCAAAAGTTTTTGCGGTTCTTTTTTCAAAAAAGAACCGCTGCTTGCTTCCTGCTTCATCCAACAAAAAAGGGGCGTGTCCAACGACACGCCCCGTGTTCGCAGCAGCCAAACGAACCTAGACTTAGAAGTCCATGTCGCCCATGCCGCCCATACCGCCGCCTGCGGGCATCGGCGCCTTCTTCTCCGGCTTCTCGGCCACCATCGCCTCAGTGGTGATCAGCAGCGACGCGATCGACGCCGCGTCCTGCAATGCGGTGCGCACCACCTTGGTCGGGTCGATGATGCCGGCCGCCACCATGTCCTTGTACTCGGCGGTCTGCGCGTCGAAGCCGTAATCGTAGCTGTCGTTCTCCAGCACCTTGCCGGAGATGACGGCACCGTCTTCGCCGGCGTTCTCGGCGATCTGGCGCAGCGGGGTCAGCACGGCGCGACGCACGATGTCGATGCCGAACTTCTGATCCGCGTTCTCGCTCTTCAGCGTCTCGAGGATTTTCGACGCACGTGCCAGCGCCACACCGCCGCCCGGCACGATGCCTTCCTCAACGGCGGCGCGGGTCGCGTGCAGCGCGTCGTCGACGCGGTCCTTGCGCTCCTTCACCTCGACCTCGGTCGCACCGCCGACGCGGATCACCGCCACGCCGCCGGCCAGCTTGGCCAGCCGCTCCTGTAGCTTCTCGCGGTCATAGTCCGAGGTGGTGTCCTCGATCTGCGCACGGATCTGGCCGCAGCGTCCCTGGATGTCGGACTTCTCGCCCGAACCCTCGACGATGGTGGTGTTCTCCTTCTCGATCAGCACCTTCTTGGCGCGGCCGAGCATCTGCAGCGTGACGTTCTCCAGCTTGATGCCGAGGTCCTCGCTGATCACCTGGCCACCGGTCAGGATCGCAATGTCTTCCAGCATCGCCTTGCGACGATCGCCGAAGCCGGGTGCCTTTACCGCGGCGATCTTCAGGCCGCCGCGCAGCTTGTTGACCACAAGCGTGGCCAACGCCTCGCCTTCCACGTCCTCGGCCAGAATCAGCAGCGGACGCCCGCTCTGCACCACGGCTTCGAGCAGCGGCAGCAACGGCTGCAATGTGGAGAGCTTCTTCTCGTGAATCAGAATGTACGGGCTCTCGAGGTCAGCCACCATCTTCTCGGCGTTGGTGATGAAGTACGGGCTGACATAGCCGCGGTCGAACTGCATGCCCTCGACCACGTCGAGCTCGGTCTGGATGCCCTTGGCTTCCTCGACGGTGATGACGCCCTCGTTGCCGACCTTCTGCATCGCCTCGGAGATCATCCGGCCGATGTCGGCCTCGCCGTTGGCGCTGATGGTGCCGACCTGCGCGGTCTCGCTCTGGTTGGTGATCTTGCGCGACTTTGCCTTCAGCTCGGCCACGATGGCTTCCACCGCACGGTCCACGCCGCGCTTGAGGTCCATCGGGTTCATGCCGGCGGCCACCGCCTTGGCGCCCTCGCGCACGATCGCCTGGGCCAGCACGGTGGCCGTGGTGGTGCCGTCACCGGCCAGGTCGTTGGTCTTGCTGGCGACCTCGCGCACCATCTGGGCGCCCATGTTCTCGAACTTGTCGGCCAGCTCGATCTCTTTGGCGACCGTCACACCGTCCTTGGTGATCCTGGGCGCGCCGAAGGACTTGTCGATCACGACGTTGCGGCCTTTGGGGCCCAGCGTCACTTTTACCGCGTCGGCGAGGATGTCTACGCCGCGCAGCATGCGCTGACGGGCGTCACCGCCGAAACGTACTTCTTTTGCAGCCATCTTACACTCTTCTCCTGATTGATCTCACCGGGGCGCTGCCCCGGAC
>CAXUIR010000362.1:0-2785 GCA_964251005.1 uncultured Acetobacteraceae bacterium
GCCACCTCCAGCGAGGCCAGCGTCTCCTCGTCGGCCATGTCTTCGACCAGGATTGCCACGCCCTTCACGTGACGTGACAGGCGCGGCGGCAATGCGGCAAGCGCTGCCTCGGCCATCGCCAGTATGTCGTCCTCGCCGGGCGGGGTGGTGTAGGCTGGCATCTCTCACCTCGACCTATTTCGCAGGAGACGCAGCATGGTGGCAAAGCTCACCGACGCGCAACGCGCGGACCTCGCCACCACCCTGCCGGACTGGGCCGCCACCCCCGGCCGCGACGCCATCCAACGCACCGTCAAACTGCGCGACTTCAGCGCCGCCTGGGGGTTCATGTCCCGTGTGGCGCTGCTGGCCCACGCGCAGGACCACCATCCGGAATGGGAGAACGTCTACAATAGGGTCAGCATCACGCTGACCACCCACGACGCCGGCGGCCTGTCCGAACGCGACCTCAAGCTCGCCCGCGCCATCGACGCCCTGCTCGCCCCCTGATGCGGCTGGCGGCCCTCCACCCCGGCACGCAAGCGGCCGCAGCGCAGGCGCGGGGCTACCGGCCGGACATCGACGGCCTCCGCGCGCTCGCCGTGCTCGCCGTGCTGGCCTACCACGCTTTTCCGGCCGTGCTGCCCGGCGGCTTCGTCGGCGTGGACGTCTTCTTCGTCATCTCGGGCTACCTGATCTCCGGCATCCTGGCCGGCGAGCTGGATGCAGGCCGCTTCAGCCTGGCCCGCTTCTACGGGCGCCGGGTACGCCGCATCTTCCCGGCGCTCTGCCTGGTGCTGGCAAGCTGCCTCGCCTACGGATGCGTGGTGCTGCTGCCATCCGAGCTCTCTCGCCTGGGCGAGCACGTGGCGGGCGGCGCCGGCTTCGTCGCCAACCTGATGTTCTGGCACGAGGCCGGCTACTTCGACCGCACAGCCGCCGCCAAGCCGCTGCTGCATCTATGGTCGCTGGGCGTGGAGGAACAATTCTACCTCGCCTGGCCGCTGCTGCTGTGGGGCGCGCACCGTGCACGGCTGCACCGCACAGCCTGCATCCTGGCGCTGTCGGGCGCTTCCTTTGCGCTCAACCTGGTCGCTGCCGGGCAGGACGCGGCGGGGGATTTCTACGCGCCGGCGACGCGGATGTGGGAGCTGGCGGTTGGCGCACTGGTAAGCGAAGAAAGCAGTTCTTTTTTGAAAAAAAGAACCAAAAAACTTTTGCTTCTTGCGTACCCGTCTGTTGAAAGGTCCGCGACAGCGAGAGCAAAAGCTTTTTGCTTCTTTTTCTCGAAAAAGAAGGCCTTGCTTCCTTGCTTCCTGGGCTTGGTGTTGATCCTAGCCGCCGCAGCGTTGCTGAACGCCAGGATGATCTTCCCCGGCTGGCTCGCCTTGCTGCCGGT
Organism: uncultured Acetobacteraceae bacterium; assembly: GCA_964251005.1. GTDB lineage: Bacteria > Pseudomonadota > Alphaproteobacteria > Acetobacterales > Acetobacteraceae > BOG-908. Next base: position 1,379 of record CAXUIR010000362.1, read on the forward strand.
CAGCGGCGCGGCCCTCCTGATCGCCGCGGGCCCAAACGCGCCTGTCAACCGTTGGCTCAGCCGGCCAGCGGCGGTGTCCATAGGCCTGATCAGCTACCCGCTCTACCTCTGGCACTGGCCGCTGCTCTCCTACGCCACCATCCTGCGGCGCGGCCGGCCGCCCACGCCGCTGATGGCGGCCGGCCTGCTCTGCGTCGCGGCGGGCCTGGCGTGGCTGACCTGGCGCTACCTGGAGGCGCCCATGCGCCGCCCCGGCGCGCGAGGGCGCAAGACCGCTTGGCTCGCCGTCCTGATGGCGGCTGGCGGCCCCGCGGGGCGCGGCGTCTGGGCCAGCAGCGCGCCCTCGCGCGGCGGCAACGGCCTGGACGTCGCCAAGATAGACGCCGCCATACGTGAGGGCATCTTCCGCCCGACACCCGACATGCAGGTGCATCGGGAAGACGGCATCACCGTGGCGCGCATCGGCGACGGCGCGCAAAGCGTGTTGTTCACCGGCGACAGCCTGATGTTCCACTACGGCCCGCGCGTGCAGGCGCTGTACGAGCAGCACCGCCTGGCTAGGACAGTATATTTCGTGGTGGGCCCGAGCTGCTCGCCGGTGCCCGGAATCCGCAAGCCGGACCTGCTGGCCCAGTGCAGCAAGATGCCCGACATCGCCGAGAGGCTGATCGCCGCGCACCACGTCGCCACGGTCGTGTTCGGCGCCTACTGGCCCGGCAACCACGGCCCGGAGATCACCGTCACGCGTGGCGGACAACGCCTGCCGCTCACCTCGGCCGCGGCGGGCGCACTGATGGCCGCCAACTTCGAGGACGAATTGCGGCGCCTGACGACGACCGGCCACAAGGTGTTCGTCGTGCTGTCCTCGCCGTGGGGCGACAAGTTCGATCCCGAAGCGATGATCGCGCGCTCGCTCACCGGCTACCGAGTGGACCCGGACCTGCTGGCGGGCGTGCCGAACGCATCGCTGGACCTCACGGAAAATACGTGGTTGCGCCAGGTTGCACGACGAGCGGGCGCGGTGACGCTCGATCCCGTGCCGGACATCTGCGGCACCGGTGTAAACTGCAAGCTGTTCTACGGCGACGGCGAGCCGGTGTTCGCCGATGAGAAGCACCTGCGTCCGGGATTCGTGAGCGGACACATACGCATGTTCGATGACGTGCTGACGAAGTAGCGGCGGTCGATCGTGAAAGATGTTCGTCCTGCGCTAGTATGGACAGACGCGTCTCGAGCAGGCGACAGGTTAAGTTTGTGGCTGGCGCGGCGGGGAGACCGTCGACTTGGCGGAGGAACCTAAGCGAACGAAAGAAAGCAGTTCTTTTTTGAAAAAAAGAACCAAAAAACTTTTGTTTCCTAGGTACACGCTGCAGGACGCGCCGCGACAGCAGGGATAAAAGTTTTTGC
>CAXUIR010000362.1:2795-3101 GCA_964251005.1 uncultured Acetobacteraceae bacterium
TCCCCAGGAAGCTGGATTTAGGCTTGTCCGGCACCGCCGGAGTCTCGCCGTTGGTCACCGGCTGGCCGAGCGCCGCGTTCTCCCGCAGGCGCTGGCTCTCCTTGCCGGGGTCGATCACCGTGCCGGGCGGGCCGCTCGGCTGCCAGAACATCAGCCGGTCGGCCAGGGAGCGCGGCGCGTGGTCGAGTGCGACCTCGGAATCCACCCGTCTGCGGATGTCGGACGGCGCCTGTGGGCCGGCCTGCGAGACCAGCGCCTGCTGGCCGGCCGTGGTTGGCCCTGGCGGCGTGGTGGCACCCAGCGCGG
>CAXUIR010000363.1:0-1264 GCA_964251005.1 uncultured Acetobacteraceae bacterium
GGCGACGGCCACGTCCTCGACCAGGAGGTGATCGACACCTGCTACGCCGGCTGGCCGTCCTTGTCCGTGGTCCACAAGCTGTCCGCCTCGAAGCGCAGGGTGCTGCCTGCCTCGCGCGCGACGTAGGGGTGCAGGCCGAGGCCGGCCGGTGCCGGACGCGTGTCCGTGTTGGTCAGGCGTAGCGTCACCTGCAGCGCATTCGCGGCGAGTTCGAAGCTCTGTTCGGCGCGGTAGGCGAACGGCCATTCTGCGGCCAGCCCGCCCTGCGGCTCGAAGTCGAGCGCCAGCGACGCGCTTTGCGGGCCCGACCGGGTGAGCGTCCAGGCGTGCATCCAGGCGTTGCCGTGGATGGTGTGCGGCTCGTCGCCAAAGTTGGGCGCCAACTGGAACGCCTGGCCGCCGAAGCTGAATCGCCCGAAGCCGAGCCGGTTGGCAAACGGGATCAGCGGGTAGCCGGCCACCGCGCGGCCGTGCTGGGCGCGCAGGCGGGCGTCGCTGACCGGGCGGAGCAGGGCGGTGCGCCCGTGGGTGAAGGCGACGATGGCGCCGCCGGTTTCGGGGTCCAGCACCAGGCGCAGGTCGCCGGAAGCGAGCTCGATGGTCATGCCGGGCTCAGCGCCTCGCGCGGAGTGCGGTTGCCAGCGTGCCGTCGTCCAGCACGTCCAGCGCGCCGCCGATCGGCACGCCTTGGGCCACGCGGGTGACGCGCACGCGGCTGGCGGCCAGGCGGTCCGTCAGCCAGTGCGAGGTTGCCGCACCGTCCACCGTGGCGCTCAGGGCAAGGATCACCTCGCCCACGTTGCTTTCCGCCAGGCGTGCGAGCAGCGGCGACAGGTTCAGGTCCTCCGGCCCGGTGCCGGACAGGGCGGAGAGCGTGCCGCCGAGCACGTGGTAGAGGCCCTGGTACACGCGGGAGCGTTCCAGCGCCCAGAGGTCGCCGACCGTTTCGACCACGCAGACCATGCTGCGGTCGCGCTCGGGGTCCGCACAGATGCTGCACGGGTTTGTGCTGTCGAGGTTGCCGCACTGGCTGCAGTTACGCACTGCACGGGCGGCGGCGTCGAGCGCGCGCGCCAGTGGGAGCATGCGGGCTTCGGGGGATTGCAGGAGTTTCAGCACGAGACGGCGCGCGCTGCGCTGGCCCAGGCCTGGCATGCGGGCAAAGAGTTGGATGAGCGCGTCTAGCTCGGGGCCGCCCATTGGTGGGGAACGTTCCTGGAGAAAGCAGGGGGGTCTTCTTTTTTTTTAAGAAGAAGCGAGAGAC
>CAXUIR010000363.1:1274-3074 GCA_964251005.1 uncultured Acetobacteraceae bacterium
TGTTGCTTCAGCTTGCGGCGTGCTGTGGTTGGGGTTGGTTGGCCTTTGAGAGTCGGGCTGGCTACGAAGGTAAGAGAACCACGAAGGCATGAAGGACACGAAGAAGAGTGAGCGGCAGTTTGCGACTTGTTGGACTTTCGAAGGCGGACTCTCCCTTGTAGAGATGTCGCGGACAGGTATCGTTTAATGCTGTCGTGACCTCTCCGCCGACGATTACCTAAGAGACAAAAGTTTTTTGGTTCTTTTTTTCAAAAAAGAACTGCTTGCTTGCCATCCCGAGACACCTCGTCCCCTGCAGGCGATTTTAGAACCATCACACGTCAGGACGGCATGTTCCTCGTGTCTTCGTGGTTTAATCCTGACGTTTAGCGTACGAAACCTTCCGGCGTTAGAACGGCAGTTTCAGCCCGGCCGGCAGTTCCAGACCGCCCGTCACCTTGGCCATCTCTTCGGACATCATCGCTTCGAGTTTGCGGCGCGCGTCGGTGTGGGCGGAGACGATCAGGTCTTCCAGCATCTCCGCTTCCGCGGGGTCGATCAGCTTGGGGTCGATCTGCACCCGGCGCATGTCGCCTTTGCCGGCCAGGGTCACGCGCACCATGCCGGCGCCGGCCTCGCCGGAGACCTCCATCGCCTCCACCTTGGCCTGCATTTCGGCCATGCGGGCCTGCATCTGAGTGGCTTTCTTCATCATGTCGGCCATGTTTTTCATTGCAAAGGCTCCCTCAGCGCTGCGTCTCGACGAGGAAACGCGGCTCCATTTCGATCGGTGCGTCCATCAGCTCGGGCGGTTCCACCAGCTCGTCGTCGTCGGTGTAGCCCTGGGTGGCGGTCTCGCCCAGGGAAGTGGAGTCCGCCTGCATCGGCAGGCCGTAGGCGTCGGCGTCGGGGTCGCGCACGGCTTCGATCCTGGCGCCGGGAAAGGCGTCCAGGATGGCACGCACCAGCGGGTGGTCGGCGGCGCTGGCATGCCGCGCCTGGTCGGCGGCGCTACCCTGCTCGGCGAGGGTGGGCTCGCCCACTTGCGTGCTGATGGCGATCGTCCAGCGGGTGCCGGTAGTACGCTGCAGCAGCGCCCCCAGCTTTGGCGCCAGGTCGCGCGGTGCGTCGGCGTGCGGCCGCAGCTCGATGACCGGGGGCGCCCAGCGGACCAGGTGGACGGAGTGCAGCAGGTGGCCGTGCAGCACCACCTCGCGCTCGGCGGCGGCCAGCGTCAGCACGTCGCGAAAGGAGGCCAGGCGCGGCGCCGGCGCGGGGTCCGATGCCGGGTCCGCCTGCGCCGCCAATCCCGGCTGGGCCGCCACGGCTGCTTGCGTCGCGTAGCCCGGTTGGGCCGCCTGCCGCGCCTGTAGCATCGGCCCACGCGGCGTCGAGGTGCCGCTCTGCCCATCCTGCAAAGCCGGCCCGGCCGTCGTCATGCCGCCGTTGCCAGTCGTCGCGCGCGATCCGCCGCCACTCGCCGGCATCGGCATGCCGTTGCCGCCGGCCGGGTAGGGTGCGGCCGAACCTGCCGCGGCAGAGGGCTGGGCCTGCAGCTTGCGCATCAGTTCGCCGGGGGTGGGCAGGTCGGCCACGTGGCACAGCCGGATCAGCACCATCTCGGCAGCCGCGCGGCGGTCCGGCGACTGCTCCACCTCAGCCGCACCCTTCAGCAGCATCTGCCAGGCACGTGCCAGAACCGGGACGGACAGCCTCTCCGCCAGCGCGCCGCCGCGCACCCGCTCGACTTCCGGCAGGTCCTGCGACTGGCGCAGCTCCGGCACGGTCTTCAGGCGGGAGAGCGTGTGGGTCAGCTCCAGC
>CAXUIR010000364.1:0-3067 GCA_964251005.1 uncultured Acetobacteraceae bacterium
GTATGAGCCTACTGGGGAGGGCGTGCTGCGGCACGAGAGCGAGATAGAGAAGAAGGCAAGGCAAGCGGTTCTTTTTTGAAAAAAAACCAAAAAACTTTTGTCTCCGCTGTCGCGCGCTTGCCGGAGAGAGCCGCGACAAAAACTTTTTGCTTCTTTTTTCTCGAAAAAGAAGCGCTTGCTTTCTACTTTGGCTCTCCTGCAACCGGCTCGCCACCGAGGGACCTGAAGAGCGAGTCAACCTGGGCGATGGCCGCTTCTGCCTGCGCAGCGTCCGTGCCCTTGGCGACGATGGCCACACCGGACGTGTCGTTGCGGTAGTAGGGGTAGCTGCCGAGGTCGAGCGCAGGATAGCTCGCCTGGATGGCAGTGAGTCCCTCTGCGATGTCGCCTTCCCGTATGCCGGTGGCATGCACGCTGCGTGAGAGAACGGGCGCACCGCCGTGCAACGACTGCGCCAGCGTCTCGAACATCAGCCGCATGATGCTGGGCACGCCGGCCATGACGTGGACGTTGCCGATGGAGTAGCCCGGCGCGATGTGGCCGTTGTCGATGATGACCGCCCCGCGCGGCATGGTGGCCATGCGCTGGCGGGCCGCGTTGAAGCCGCCCTGCGGGTAGTGCGCTTCCATGCGCGCCCAGACGGTCGGTTCCGGCTCCCAGGGCACGCCGAAGGCGGCGGCGACGCACTCGCTGGTGATGTCGTCGTGGGTGGGTCCGATGCCGCCGGTGGTGAAGACGTGGTCGTAGCGGGCACGCACCTCGTTGATAGTGGAGACGATGGTGTCGGCCACGTCGGGGATGATGCGCACTTCGCGCAACGGGAGGCCGAGCTCGCCCAGGCGGCGGGCGAGGAAGTTGACGTTGGCGTCCTGGGTGCGGCCGGAGAGGACTTCGTTGCCGATGACGATGACGCAGGAGGTGGGGTTCATGGGGCCCAGACTAGCCGAAGTGTAATCTTGGCGATAGGTCGCGGATCAAACGCTATTGCCTTGCAACTAAATCCGGTTTAGCAACGGTCTAAATAGACCTTGAGTGAAAGAACTGCCGAGGTATGTCTAATTAGTTGCAAAACCTCCACAGTGTTCAGCTTTGTTTTCCTGGTCATACTGCTGTATTTTGTATACTCGGCCCGTCACTCAAGGAAGATTCAGGTCGCAGCCGCGAATTCAGCGCGAGGGCGAGTGGATGAATTGAAGACGCGAGCAGACAAAATGATGGATCAAAACCAGAAAGATACGGCGCAGATGATCGTTCTTATGACGGAAATCCGTGATCTATTAAAGCAGAAGTAAGTTGGCAGACTGCTGGACGCGCATTTGATCTGTCGGCGCGCGCTATCGAAGCTTTGGTTCTTTTTTCAAAAAGGAACCGCTTGCTTTCTGTCATAAAAAATCCCGCAGCAGTGGCACCAGCGGCTTGTCCGCCGCCGGCATCTCGTATTCGGTGAGCTTGGCCGGCCGCACCCAGGCCAGCGTCTGGCCCTCGAGCGGCTGCACGAAGCCCTGCCACCGCCTGCACAGATAGAGCGGCATCAGCAAGTGGAAACGGTCGTAGGCGTGGCTGGCAAAGGCGAACGGCGCCAGGCAGGCCTCGGCTACATCGATGCCCAGCTCCTCGTGGAGTTCGCGGATCAGCGCCGCCTCTGGCGTCTCGCCGGGGTTAAGCTTGCCGCCGGGGAATTCCCACAGGCCGGCCATCTTCTTGCCTTCCGGGCGGCGGGCGAGAAGAACGCGGCTGTCGCTGTCCACCAGGGCGCAGGCGGCGACGAGGAGGAGGGGCTTGGCGCCGGGCCCAGTACCGGCGCCGTCGGACGCGGGGCTTTCCACCTGGCCGAAAATGTCGTCCCGGCTGGCTTCGAAGACGTCCACCGGGGCTTCCGCGCCGCGGGCGAGGAAGTGCTGGGTGGATTGGCCGGTCTGGCGGAAGCCGAGGCGGCGCAGCACGGCGGTCGAGGCCGGGTTGTCGGTGGCGACGTTGGCGGTGATGCGGTCGATGGGCAGGTTGGCCAGCGCCCAGCTGGTGACGCGGCCGGCGGCCTCGCGGGCGACGCCGTGCCCCCAGAAGCGCTGGCCGACCCAGTAGCCGAGATGACCGGTGCGCGGTGCTACGTCCAGACGCAAGCCGACGCAGCCGATGACCATCTCGGCGCCGTCTTCCTGGCCGGTGATGGCGAGATGGTAGGCGCGGCCGTCCTCGCGCTGCGCGATGGTGGACGCGATCCACTCGTCGGTGAGCGTGCGCGGATAGGGGTAGGGCAGGCGGGAGAGCATGCGCACCACCGGCCACGCGTTGACCAGGCGGTGGATGACGTCGGCGTCCTCGGCGCGCGGTGGGCGCAGGGTAAGCCGCTCAGTGACGAGGGTGAGGTCGGCGGTGGTGATCGTCAGGGTATCCATACAGAAACTTCCGCCAACGGTCAGCTGCTACGAGGCGTGCCGGTCTGCCTACGACACGCGCTAACCGCACGGCGTTACATAGCGCGATCACCCCAGGAGGCACACGGCTTACTTCGCGCACGCGCAGCGGGCGCGGGATAGTTGGCTACGAAAGTGTCGACTGCTTACGGAGGCGACGAAGTACGCGCAATCAGCAGGGTAGAGCTCGGCACCTGAGACTCTGGCGAAGGAAGCAAGGCCTGCTTTTTTGAAAAAAAGCAGCAAAAAACTTTTGGTCCTGCTGTCGCGGAGGTTCCTGCAGCACGCGCCCAAGGGACAAAAGTTTTTTGGTTCTTTTTTTCAAAAAAGAACCGCTTGCCTTGCCTTTGCTTGCGACGTTCAGCTTCGGTAGCTACCGTTGATGTCGATGTAGCCGTGCGTGAGGTCGCACGTCCAGGCACGGCCGACGCCGTCCCCGAGGCCAAGATCGATGGCGATGCCGATTTCGCTTCCGTGCATGTGGGCGACCACCGGCGTCTCGTCGTAGCCCTCCACCACGGTGCCGTTGCGGGCCATCCAGGTGCCGCCGATGCCTACGGACAAGCGGTCGCGGTCGGCGGGTTCGCCGGCGCGGCCCACGGCCATGACGATGCGGCCCCAGTTGGCGTCCTCGCCGGCGATGGCGGTTTTCA
>CAXUIR010000365.1:0-3054 GCA_964251005.1 uncultured Acetobacteraceae bacterium
GCAGGACGTCGAGCGCTTCGACGCCTTCCTGATGTCCACCACGCTGACGCGCCAGGTGGTGCAGCCGATGGTGGCGTTCACCTTCGGCCCGCAGGCCAAGTATCCCAAGCTGAAGATCGGCCAGGCGGACGAGGTGCCGCTGGCGCAGGTGATCGCCGGCGTCGCCGACCTCGCCGGCGTCGGGCTGAAGGTGAAGGCGAGCGAGATGCGCAGCCGCCTCGGCCTGACCGAGCCAGAGGCCGGCGAGGAGACGATCGGCGGCGTGCCGCCGGCGCCGGAGCCCGCGCCGACCATCCCGCGGCCCGCCGTGGCCCCGCCAGTCGCCGCGCAGGGCCAGCGGCGGCCGTTCCTGGGCCAGCTGCTCACCCTGCAGGCCGAGGCGCCCCCGGAGCTGGTGGAGGCGATGACGCAGCGCCTGGCCGAGGACGCCGCCGGCGCGCTGGCCGGCATGACGGACGCGATCCGCGAGCAGTTCGAGCTGGCCGAGGACATGCCGGACCTGTCGCACCGGCTGCAGACGCTGCAGCTGCCGCAGGCGCAGTTTGCCGAGGCGATGACGCGCGGTGCCGCGCTGGCCACCCTGGTCGGCCAGGCGAGCGTGGTGTCGGAGATGCTGGCCCGGGCGCGGCGGTAAGCGAACCATGGAACTGAGCCAAGCAATCAGCACTGTTGCGACCGTGTACAACGGATCAAGCGGCGACGCGACGAAAGCACTTTATCAGCAGCTGGAGCAGCTCGGCGGACGAGGCGTCGTCGCGATGAACTTGTTCCGGGCGCAGAAGTGCTCCGAACGTGCCAAAATGTACCGGCGGCGGTCGCACAAGGATGCCGCTTACGGCCGGAAGGATTGGTCGATCGGCAATCTCTGTGACGCCCTCATGGAGCATGGGCAGGCGGACCAGCTGTTGTGGGGATGGGGAGAGGACCCGCAGCAGGCGTTTCACAGGCACGTCCTGTACGTCGACCTGCCGACTGGGCAAGTCTCTTTCCATTCCGGGGCGCGTCAACGCGGGCCGGACTATCCTGGCGTGTGGGATGGTCAGCGTGGAGTGTCACCCGGCCGGATCGTTCAATGGGTGGCGCGCGTTTTATCCCAGGGCCAGGAGTGACTACGGACATCCAGGCGGTCGACCTGCCGTTCCGGGAGGCGGTGAGCTTCTTCCGGGAGAAAGCTCGGGTGCCGACGCAGCGCTGGAACGACGTCTGGCGCGGCGAGCACAGCCAGCAGTTCATGGTCGCCGGCGCCACCAGCGACGCCCTGCTGCGCAATTTTCAGGATGCGATTGCGAAGGCGCTGGAGCGTGGCACCACGCTCGCGGAGTTCCGCAAGGATTTCGACAGCATCGTGGACAAGCACGGATGGTCCCATACTGGCTCCCGCAACTGGCGCAGCCGGATCATCTACGAGACGAACCTGGCCACGTCTTACTCCGCCGGCCGCTACGCGCAGCTGACAGAGCCTGAGACGCTCGCTGCCTTCCCGTTTTGGCAATACAAACACTCGGGATCGGCGCACCCCAGGCTGCAGCATTTGGCCTGGGACGGCTTAACGTTGCGGGCGGACGATCCGTTCTGGGCCACGCATTATCCGCCGAACGGCTGGCGCTGCGGCTGCCGGGTGGTGCCGCGCGACGCGGAGGATCTCCGCCGCGTCGGCAAGAGCGGGCCGGACGCTGCGCCGCCGATGCAGTATCGGCCGTGGCGCGACAAGGTGACCGGCCAGGTCCACCAGGTGCCGATCGGCATCGACCCGGGCTGGGACTACAACCCCGGCCTGGCCAAGGCGCGCGGCGAGACGACGCCGGTCACGTCCGACCCGATGCAGAAGCTGCCGCTGCCCAGCTCGCCGCGCGCGCCGGACAAGGGCGCGCCGCTGCCAGCGGTGCCGGCCGCGCTGCAGGCCTTTCTGGACAAGCCGGAGGGCAGTTTCAGCCTGGGCGAGCTGCCCGAGCAGCTGCAGAAGGCGCTGGGGTCCGACACCCGCGAGGTGATGCTGTCGGCCGACGACGTGGCCAAGCAGCGCGGCGAGACCGGCCGCAGCGCCGGACACCCCGAGCTGGAGGACAAGCACTACGGCCTGCTGCCGCTGCTGGTGCGCGATCCGACGGTGAGCCTGGTCAACCGGGATCAGCGGGTGCTGCTGCTGCGCCGCTCCGGCGGCGTATGGATGGCGGTGGTGAAGACCACGCGCGCGGCCGACGAGAACTACCTGATCAGCTTCCGCCGCACGAACGCGGCCGAGCTGCTGCGCATGCTGGCGGCCTACGACCTGGTGTACGGCGACGCCGACGACCTGGGCAGCGGCGATGATGAGTAGCGGCGCGCTGGCGGGGCCTTCCTTTAACCCTGCATTGCGATCCGGTCCCGAGGGACCGTCCTACGGCCGGAAGAATATCACCGTGTCACAGCGCGCCGGGAGAAAAGATAGGCCATCTTTTTTGAAAAAAAGAAGCAAAAAACTTTTGTTTGCTTTGTTTGCATCGGCATGACGGGGTCGCTGTTCTTTGAAGAAAAATAGCAAAAAAACTTTGTTTGCTTTGTTTGGGCCGGCATGACGGGTTCGCTGCTGACAGCCACGCTCGACACGCAGCTCGCCGGCGACGGCATCGCGCGGCTGCAGAAGCTGCTCGCCAACACCACGCCGGTGATGCGCGCGATCGGCGCCAGGCTGGCCGCCAACACGGAAGACCGGCTGGGCGGCACCAAGGATCCGTTCGGGCGGCAGTGGGCGCCGCTCAACCCCGCCTACGCGCAGATCAAAACGCGGCCGGGCATGCTGCTGGAGCGCGGCGCGCAGGGCGGCCTGCTGTCCAGCATCACCTTCGAGGCCGGGCACAACTCCGTGCAGGTGGGCAGCAACAAGGTCTACGCGGCGATCCAGCAGTTCGGCGGCACCATCCGGCCGAAGAACGCAGCGGCGCTGGTGTTCAAGCTGGGCGACCACCTGGTGCGGGTAAAATCCGTCACGGTGCCGGCGCGCCCGTACCTTGGCGTCGGGCCGGAAGACGAGGCGGTGATCTACCGCACGATCGACGGCGCGATCGAGCGCGCGCT
>CAXUIR010000366.1:0-3050 GCA_964251005.1 uncultured Acetobacteraceae bacterium
TCGAGGCGCCGGTGCTGCTTGCCTACTCGGCGCGCAACCGCTCCGCCTCCTGCCGCATCCCCTACACCACCAACCCGAAGGCCAAGCGCGTCGAGGTCCGCTTCCCCGACCCCACCGCCAACCCCTACCTGGCGTTCGCTGCCATGCTGATGGCCGGCCTCGACGGCATTCGCAACAAGATCCACCCCGGCGAGCCGATGGACAAGGACCTCTACGACCTGCCGCCCGAGGAGCTGAAAGACATCCCCACCGTCTGCGGCTCGCTGCGCGAAGCGCTCGGCGCCCTGGCCGCCGACCACGAGTTCCTGCTGGCCGGCGACGTGTTCAGCAAGGATCAAATCGAGAGCTACATCGCGCTGAAGTGGACCGAAGTGTACCGCTTCGAGCACACGCCGCACCCGGTCGAGTTCGAGATGTACTACTCGGTGTGAGTGTCCGCCCTGGCAGCCATCTGACGCGGTTCTTCCACGCGGCAGCGCATTGCTCGCACGAGAAACCGCGCCAGTGACTCACCAGGCCGATTTCCCAAACCAGCAGTAAGCAAGGCCTTCTTTTTTGAAAAAAAGAAGCAAAAAACTTTTGTCACGGCTGTCGCGGACCGTTCAACAGACGCGCGCCCAGGAGGCAAAAGTTTTTTGGTTCTTTTTTTCAAAAAAGAACCGCTTGCTTTCGTCCTCGTGAAAGCCACCACGCTCACCGAAGACTACCTCCACTGGCTCGCCGCCGAACGCCGAGCCTCCCCCCTCACGCTGGACGCCTACCGCCGCGACCTCGGCTTCCTGCTCACCTTCCTCACCGGCCACCTGGCCGCCGAGCCTACCCTCGCCGACCTGGCCTCCCTCCGCCAATCCGACCTGCGCGCCTGGCTCGCCCACGAAGCCGGCGCCGGCCGCGGCAACCGCACCCGCGCGCGCCACCTCTCCGCCGTGCGCAGCTTCTACCGTTTCCTGGCGCGCCGCCACGGCGTCAGCAACCTCGCCCCAGGCCTGATCGGCTCGCCCAAAATCCCCGCCACCACACCGCGCGCGCTCGCACCCGCCCACGCCCTCTCGGTCGCCACCGGCATCGGCGAAGCATCCGACCTGGCTCTGACACAGGCGCGCGACGTGGCCCTGTTCACCCTGCTCTACGGCTGCGGCCTGCGCATCGCCGAGGCGCTGGCCCTCTCCGTAGCCGACGCGCCGCGCACGGAGCGCCCCCTGCTTGTCACCGGCAAAGGAGCCAAACAGCGGATGCTTCCAGTCCTGCCAGCGGTCGCCGAGGCCGTTGCAGCCTGGCTGGCACTGCACCCCCAAGCCGCCGACCCGGCGGCCCCGCTGTTCGTCGGCGTACGCGGCGGCCGACTGAACCCCGGCGTCGCCCAGCGCACCCTGCGCGACTACCGCCGCCAAGCCGGCCTGCCGGAACACGCAACGCCGCACGCACTGCGACACTCGTTCGCCACGCATTTGCTGGCGGGCGGGGCGGATATGCGCTCCATCCAGGACCTATTGGGGCACGCCAGCCTTTCCACGACCCAGCGTTACACGAGTGTGGACGAGGGGCGGCTGCTGGAGGTCTGGCGGCGGACGCATCCTGGGGCGAAGTAAGCAAGCAGTTCTTTTTTGAAAAAAAGAACCAAAAAACTTTGTCTCCTGGGCATCCGTCTCCGGGGAGTCCGCGACAGCCCTTGTAAAGCAAACCTAAGTTTTAAGCCCCCTAGCGTGTCAAGACAGCAAGCCTGCTTCTTGAAAAAAGCACAAAACTTTGGTTACGCTGTCACGCAGCGTCCGAAACGCGCGCCCAACGGAACAAAAGTTTTTTGGTTCTTTTTTTCAAAAAAGAACTGCTTGCTAACCTTTCGCTCGCTCAAAAGCGCCGGGCTTATCATGTAACATTCGCTTCGCCGCAAGCGGATACACCAACTGCCCCCCCAAACTCTCCGGCAGCTTCGCATCGATCCCGTACACCCCAGGCAATCGCCCCGGCAAATAGAACGACCCGAACAGCCGGTCCACCCAGGGCAGCATGGCCGCGTAGTTACGGTTGATCACCTCCGGCCCGTCGTTGGTGTGGTGCCAATGGTGAAACGCCGGCGTCGCCACCAGCTGCTCCAGCCAACCAAACCGCCAGCGCAAGTTGGCGTGGATGAAAAACCCCCATAGGCTGCCGATCAGCGCGAACAGCAGCGGCACGCTGTCCAGCCGCCCGGCCATCGGCTGCGCCAGGCCGAGCAAGTACAACGGCGCCAACCCGCACAGCCGGCCGAACACCGTGTCGAGCGGGTGCGAGCGTGTGTTCACCAGCCAGTCCATGTCCTCGGCCGCGTGGTGGATCGCGTGGAAGCGCCACAGCAGCGGCACCTCGTGCATCCAGCGATGCCCCCAGTAGTAGCCCACATCACCCACCACCAGCGCGGCCACCAACCGCACCACCATCGGCAGGTGCGCCACCTGCGCGTAGTAGCCTGCGGGCACCAGCTTGTGGGCCACCGCCGCCAGCACGGAAAGCGGCAGGATCAGCAGCAGCTTCGGCAACAACCCGCCGATGACGTAGTAGCCGAGGTCGGTCCAAAACGCCGGCCGCAGTATCTTCTGCCGGCGCGCAGCGCAGAGCCGTTCCAGCGGCACGAAGATCGCCACCACAAGCCCCAGATAGGCTGCAAGCTTGGCCAGGTCCGTGACGTTCATCATGCCTCCGGTCAGGAAGGGAGCTGTTCTTCACCGGTCAACCGGAGGACCGTCCCGCACACACTACGAACTCTCGTTACAATAACAAAACTACCTGCAAGGCTCAAAGAAAGCAAGCAAGGCCTGCTTTTTTGAAAAAAGCAGCAAAAAACTTTTGTCCCTGCTGTCGCGGACTCTCCTGCACCGCGCACCCCAGGGAACAAAAGTTTTTTGGTTCTTTTTTTCAAAGAAGAACCGCTTGCTTGCTTACTTCGCAGCGCGCCGCCGTCGCGCCGCTACCAGGCCCAGCACGCCGGCCGCGGCCAGGCTCAGCGTGGCAGGCTCAGGCACGTTCACCGGGTTGGTGGCGTCGGTCAGCGAGACGCCGTCCAACAGCAGGAA
>CAXUIR010000367.1:0-3039 GCA_964251005.1 uncultured Acetobacteraceae bacterium
CTTTTGCCTCCGCTGTCGCGGACCTCTCCGGAGAGCGCGCGACAGCGGAGTCAAAGTTTTTTGGTTCTTTTTTTAAAAAAGAACCGCTTGCTTCATTTCCGGTAGACTTGCCTCAGCAGTTCGAAACGATGCTCGACGGAAGCCAGTCTTTTCTTGGCGAAATCTTTCACCGGCCCTGCCAGGTGACGCGCAATCTCCGTCGCACCCTGCACGCTCCACGGATCAGCCACCAACACGCCCACACGCTGCCGCCGCTCGCCGGTCCAATGCTGCTTGTACTCGTCGTCGCCGCGGCCGAAATCCAGCTCGTCCACCCGGTCCTTTACCAGCAAATGCTGGATCACCAGCGCGCTCAGCACGTTGCCTGGCGCGGATGATTTGTAGGCCTCGTCGTAGGACAGCTTCAGCACGCCGGCCCAGCCTTCGTGCACAAGCCAGAACTGCGCGGCGATTGGCGTCTGCCCGAGCTTCAACACCCCCAGGCGGAGCGAGCCGTCCGCCGCGCAAGCGCGCATCAGCGCGGCGTTGAAGCGAGGGTAAGGCTCGGCCGGCTTCCAGCTTGCGGCATGGACGGTCTCGTAGTCGGCGATGGCCTGCTCCAGCCCGGCGGCGTCCTGCACCAGGCTGAACGCGGCGCCCGGCGTGTCCATCAAGCGTCTGGTCTGCCGCTGGATGGCGGTGCGCAGCCGGCGCGGCCGGGCGGCCAGGTAGGCGGCCCAGTCCTGGCCGGCGACGTCAGCATGCCAGTTGCCGAAATGGTCGAACGCCAGGCAACGCAAACCCGCTTGCCGCAGGCCGGACAGCACCGTGCTCAGGCCCGCCGCCTGGCCCGGCAACGCGTCCAGCCGCACCACGTTGGAGCCTCGCCAACCGGGTGCCAGCGCCCGGCCGATGGCCGCCAGCGTGTCCGCCGGTGTGCCCGGCAGCAGCAACGGCCGCCACAGGCACGTGTAGGGCGTGGTCAGCGCGGAGAGCATGCCGGCGCTTCGCAGCATCGGCAGCACGGCGAGCACGTGCCCGGCGCGGCTGGCCACCTGTAAGACGGGCACCGCCCCTGGCGGCAAGCCGGCTTCTACGGTGCTGGCATACCAGGCGCAGGTGGAGAACGCGTCCTGGCCGAACAGCGCCAGGGCCGCCGGTGGCAGCCCGGCCAGGCTTGCGTGTTCGGTGATGCCGACGGTGTCGTCAGCCACGCAACCAGTACCACGCGCAGCCGACCCACTCGTGGACCGCGAAGTAGCTTTCCTCCCACGCGCTGACCCGCGGCACCAGGCTGGCCCAGCGCAGCCGCGGCCACGCGGCCGGCGAGACGGGTGCTGCCACCGCGTGCAGGCCGGCGGCGCGGAACGCCATCAGCGCGCGCCGCATGTGCCAGGCGTGGGTGACGACGTACACGGTGCCGATCCCCGCCTGGCGCAGGATGCGCGCGGAGTCCGCCGCGTTCTCCCAGGTGTCGATGGAGTGCTGCTCCTGCCACATCACCGGCAAGGCGAAATCCCCGTGCAGACTGGCGGCCATCAGGCTCGCCAGGGTGGGCGCGCCGGGGCGGATCACCCCGCCGGAGACCAGAATTGGTAAGAAGGTGCGGCGCGCCAGCCTGGCGCCTGCCCGCTCGCGCTCCAGCGTCAGCCAACCCACCTCGTAGCCGGGACCGTCCGCGGTCTGCACCTCAGCGTCGTTGCCGGCGAGGATGACGATGGCGCCAGGCGGGTCGGCCGGGTCAGCCCGGGTCGGCAGGCCTGTCTGCAACGTGGCGAGCAGGCTGCCGGCGACCAGCGGTACGGACAACAGCACCAGCCCGGCGAGTCCCGCCACCAGCAGCACGCGCCCGGCACGCCGGCGCCGCCAGACCGCGCCGGCACAGGCCGCCACCATGCAGTTCAACGGCGGCAACAGGACCAGCGAGGGCAACCCGGCGAGCGACATGGTAGTTGCTCTGCCTTATTCGCACGCGCGAGGAAAGCTGGCTCGGCAACGAACGTAGCAAGAAAGCAAGGCCTGCTTTTTTGAAAAAAAGCAGCAAAAAACTTTTGGTCCGGCTGTCGCGGAGTTTCCTGCAACACGCGCCCAAGCGAACAAAAGTTTTTTGGTTCTTTTTTTCAAAAAAGAACCGCTTGCTTTCTACCGCGTCGGACGAGGCGGCGTTACCGAGTAGTCGTAGAAACCGCGCCCGGTCTTGCGCCCCAGCCACCCGGCCTCGACGTATTTGACCAGCAGCGGGCAAGGCCGGTACTTGGTGTCCGACAACCCGTCCAGCAGCACCTGCATGATCGAAAGACACGTGTCCAGGCCGATGAAGTCGGCTAGTTCCAGCGGCCCCATCGGGTGATTGCAGCCCAGCTTCAGCGTGCAGTCGATGCCGGCGATGGTGCCCACACCTTCATATAGCGTGTAGACCGCCTCGTTGATCATCGGCATCAGGATGCGGTTGGCCATGAAGCCGGGAAAGTCCTCGGACAGCGCCGTGGTCTTGCCCAGCTTGGCGGCCAGGGCGGCGACTGCCTGGTAGGTCGCATCGTCCGTGGCGATGCCGCGGATCACCTCGACCAGCTTCATCACCGGCACCGGGTTGAAGAAGTGCATGCCGATGAAGCGGCCCGGCCGGTCGGTGGCGGCGGCAAGCCGGGTGATGGAGATCGACGACGTGTTGGTGGCCAGGATGCAGTCAGGGCGGACCTGCGCGATGGCGCGGGTGAAGATGGCGCGCTTTACCTCCTCGCGCTCGGTAGCCGCCTCGATGACGATGTCGCAGGGGGCCAGCCCGTCGTAGTCCTGCAGCGCGGTGATGCGGGCAACCGCGCCGTTGCGTGCCTCCGCGGTGATGGCGCCCTTGGTCATCTGACGGTCCAGGTTCTTGCCGATTGTTGCGAGCGCGGCGGCGACCGCCTCGGGCTTGGCGTCGAGCAGGTGCACGTCCAGGCCGGCGAGGGCGCAGACGTGGGCGATGCCGTTGCCCATTTGGCCGGCGCCGACGACGCCTATGGTTTTCAGGTCTGTCATGGCTGCAGGAAGGAAGGCCTTCTTTTTCGAGAAAAAGAA
>CAXUIR010000368.1:0-1562 GCA_964251005.1 uncultured Acetobacteraceae bacterium
GCCGGCACGCGCGTCGACCGCCACGTCCCAGATGGCGCCGCGCATCACCCGCACCAGCTTGCCCTGCACGTGCGGCGCCAGCTGGCAGTGCAGGCCGCGCACGGTGCCACGCGCGCGGGAGAAGCTCTGGTTGTCCTGCACGAACGGCGCGGTCACGCCGTAGGCGGCCAGCTTGTCCGCCGAGTAGGTTTCCATGAAGTAGCCGCGTTCGTCGCCGAAGCGGGGGGGTGTCACGAGCAGGACTTCGGGAATGGCCTGGCGTTCGATTTTCATGCAAAACTCAAGAAAGGAAGGACTTCTTTTTCGAGAAAGAGAAGCAAAAAGCTTTTGTCAGCGCTGTCGCGAAGTCTCCGGAGACGGATACCAGGGGACCAAAAGTTTTTGGTTCTTTTTTCAAAAAAGAACTGTCTGCTTGCTTCCTAAGCGTGTACCCCGTTCGCCACGTCCCTAAGCAGCCGCCCCAGCTCCGTCTTGCCCAGCCGGCGCGCGTGCCCGTGCAGCGCGTCCGCATCGATGAACCCCATGCGGTAGGCTACCTCCTCCGGGCAGCCGACCAGCAGGCCCTGGCGCGACTGGATGGTCTGCACGAAGCTTGCCGCCTGCAGCAGGCTGTCCGGCGTGCCGGCGTCCAGCCAGGCGCAGCCGCGGCCCAGCCTTTCGACGTGTAGCGAGCCCTCGTCCAGGTACATCCGGTTCAGGTCGGTGATCTCCAGCTCGCCGCGCGGCGAGGGCTTCACCGCGCGGGCGAACTCGGTCACCCGCGCGTCGTAGAAATACAGCCCCGTCACCGCCCAGGCGGAGGGCGGCACCGCCGGCTTCTCCAGGATGTCCGCCGGGTGGCCGGCATCGTCGAAGCGAACCACGCCGTAGCGTTCGGGGTCGCGCACCTGGTAGGCGAACACGGTTGCACCCTCGGGCCGCACGGCGGCGGCGGGGAACAGGGGGGAGTGGTGGGCGCCGAAGTTCAGGTGGGCGCCCAGCACCAGCGCGCAGGGGGGGCCGGCCCGCCACTCGTCGGCGATCAGGAAGGCCTGGGCGATGCCTTCGGGCCGCGGCTGTTCGGCGAAGCTGAACCGCATGCCGAGCGGGGCGCCGTCGCCCAGCAGGCGGCGGAACTGCGGCAGGTCGTCCGGCGTGGAGATGATCAACACGTCGCGTATGCCGGCCAGCATCAGCACGGTCAGCGGGTAGTAGATCATCGGCTTGTCGTAGACCGGCAGCAGCTGTTTGGACGTGCCCATGGTGACGGGATGCAGGCGCGTGCCGGACCCGCCCGCCAGCACGATACCCTTCATGTTCATGCGCCTGCCCTCCTGTGCGCCCGCTTCACGGTGCGGCCTTCACGTTGCGGTTGCCGTGTTGCGGCCGCCGCGTTTCGGTCTTTCACGCGGCGCCAACCCCTCATGCGCCAGTCCCACGCGCGCTGATCGCCGCGCGCCATGCCGTCACGTGCCGATCCTTCACGCCGCGGTCCCCAGCCGCTGGCCGCCGTAGCGGCCGGCGCGGATCGCCTGCCACCATGCCCGGTTGGCGAGGTACCAGTCGATGGTCCGGCGCCGCCC
>CAXUIR010000368.1:1572-3031 GCA_964251005.1 uncultured Acetobacteraceae bacterium
GTCCGGCGCAGCCCGCGGTCGAAATCATGCGCGGCGCGCCAGCCCAGTGCGGACTCGGCGAAGCTGGCGTCGATCTCGTAGCGGAAATCGTGGCCCGGGCGGTCGGTGACGAAGCTAATCAGCCGCGCGCGGGGGCCGGCCGGATCGGGTGCCACCTCGTCCAGCACGGCGCAGATGGCGCGCACCACGTCGATGTTGCGGCGCGGCTGGCGGGCGCCGATCGCGTAGGTCTGCCCCGGCTGCCCGCGTGTCAGCACCGCCAGCCGGGCTTCGGCGTGGTCGTCCACGTAGAGCCAGTCGCGCTGGTTGGCACCGGTGCCGTAGACCGGCAGGGGGTGGCCTTCCAGCGCGTTGAGCACGGTCAGCGGGATCAGCTTTTCGGGGAATTGCCAGGGGCCGTAGTTGTTGGTGGTGTTGCTGACCACCACCGGCAGGCCGTAGGTGTGCATCCAGGCGCGTGCGAGGTGATCGGACGCCGCTTTGCTGGCGGAGTAGGGGCTGCGCGGGTCGTACGGCGTGGCCTCGGTGAACGGCGGGTCGTTGTCCTCGAGCGCGCCGAACACCTCGTCGGTGGAGACGTGGTGGAAGCGGAAGCGGGCGCGTGCCTCGCCAGACAGCGCCGACCAGTACGCGCGCGCCGCGTCCAGCAGGGTGAAGGTGCCCACCACGTTGGTGCGGACGAACTCGCCGGGCCCGTCGATCGAGCGGTCCACGTGGCTCTCTGCCGCCAGGTGCATCACCGCGTCGGGTGCTGCTTCGGCGAACACCAGGCGCATGGCGTCGGCGTCGGCGATGTCGGCGCGCACCAGGCGGTGGCGCGGGTTGCCGTGTCCCTCTTCCAGCGCGTCCAGCGAGGCGGCATACGTCATCTTGTCCACGTTGACGATGCTGTGCGCGGTGGTCCGCAGCACGTGGCGCACCACGGCGGACCCGATGAACCCGCAGCCGCCGGTGAGGAGAATACGCATGGGTAGAGCCGCCCTTTCACCGGTTGCGCGCCTGCAGGCACGCCGTCATGTCCTATGCACTGCTGGGCAGACTTGTTTCAAGTGCAACCGGGCATTGATCTGCCGCCCCGCTATGCACGCCGAGAAAGCAGACCCTAGTCGGGTGCGAGCCAGGCCGCGAGATGTGCTCCCGGCCTGGGCAACAACGCACATGCTTGGTCCGTGAGTCGGAAAAACGTCCGCAGACGCGCCCCAGGAAGCAAAAGTTTTTTGGTTCTTTTTTTCAAAAAAGAACCGCTTGCTCGCTTGCCTCCAGTCCAGCTTTCAAACCGCCGGCAGAAGGCGTGCCCCTTCTGCGGGCCGCGCGCCGCGCCTCGCGGCCCTTGCACCCGAGCCCGGCGGCGCTAAGCCTGTCGCGATGAGACGACAAGCCGCGCGCCCGCTCCGCTTCAGCATCCGGCCGGGCGGCGTCGTCGAGGGGGTCGCGCCGGCCGGATGGCGCGGCGCCGGCC
>CAXUIR010000369.1:0-2982 GCA_964251005.1 uncultured Acetobacteraceae bacterium
GCGTTTGCCGGCATCGGGGCGCTCTGCCTGCTGCGCGACCATGCCGCCGTCGTGTCCGCGCCCCTGACGCTGCCGAACTTCGTGCTGGCGACGGCGATCCTCGCCAGCTTCAACCTGTCCTGGGCGTCCTACGCCTCGGACTATACGCGCTATCTGCCCGCCGCCACGCCGCCCTGGCGCGTCGCGATCCTCGCCTTTCTCGGCCTGGTGGCGGCGGCCGCACCGTTCCAGTTGTTCGGCCTGCTCACCGCCGGCAGCATGGCCGACGCGACCCCGCTCGCCGTTATCGCCGGCCTGCAGCAGGCCGCCGGGTCGTTCGCGCCGGTGGCGCTGGCCGCGCTCGCGCTCTCCTCCATCACCGGCAACTCGGTAACCGACAACACCGCCTCCTACAGCCTGATCTCCGCCGGCCTGCACGTCCCGCGCGTGCTCGCCGCGATCCTGACGGCGAGCCTCGGCTATGCGCTCGCCGTGCTCGGCGCCGGCCGCTACACCGACCTCTATGCGAGCTACCTTGTTCTGACTTTGTACTGGATTGCGCCCTGGACCGGCATCGTCCTCGCCGACTGGTATTGCCGCCCAGGGCCGCGCCGCGATGCCGCCCAGCGCTGGACCGTCGGCGCCAGCCTGTTTGTGATCGTTTCGCTGGCTACGATTCTGCTGTTCTCAGTGTCCGACCTCTACACCGGCATCGTCGCCAGATGGCTTGGCGGCGCTGATGTCGGCTACTATGTCGGGTTCTTCAGCGCTTTTGTCGGCTATGCCTTGTTGGCCCCGGGGGAAAGGAAGCGGTTCTTTTTTGAAAAAAAGAACCAAAAAACTTTTGCACGTTAGGGGCCGCCTGCCACGGTGCTCGTTGAGGCTTCGTTGGCACTGACGATCAGGGGCGGCACGGCGACGTAGGTTGCGTGTGTCGCATGCAGCGTGTTCAGCATGAAATCGATGCTGCGATGGCCGAACCACTGGTTCAGCCCCGGGTAGAAGCTTTGCGCCGGGCGCAGCGGCAGGCAGGCGCGCAGCAGTCGCGTCGCGCCCTGCGGCGAGATCGTGTAGCCCGGAATGCCGAGCGCGCAGACCAGCCTGTAAAGCGTGCTGGTGACTGCGACGTCGTGGAACGTGCCGATGGCCCGTCGCAGCCGCTCCTGGTCGAACGTGGCCGTGCAGGACGAGACGCCGGGCAGGATGTCGTAGGTCAGGAAGGTGTCGAAGTTGTAGCCCCACAGCACGAAGTCCCAGTCGGACGGGAGTGACGTGAGCAGCCGCGCCGCCTCCCCGCCAAAATTGCCGCACAGCACGGCGTCGTCTTCGAGAACGGTGATCGGGCGGCCGGTTTGCGCGGCGTGCTGCCACTGGCCCAGATGCGACAGGGCGCTACCCAGCGCGCCGTCGCCGTAATCCAGCTCCGGCGACAGCACGCCGCAGGCCTGCATCTCGGCGCGGTCGAGCGCGCGGCCATCCACGGCGCTAAACCGTCGTATGTCGGCGTGCGAAGGATTAGTGCGCCGGAACTGCGCCAGGCGCTCCGTGCTACGGTCCAGGTTAAGAACGACCAGATCCAAGTCGGCCTAAAAGAGCAAAAGTTTTTTGGTTCTTTTTTTCAAAAAAGAACCTCTTCCTTGCTGCACTCGACCAGATCCGCCGCCGCCGCATCCACCTGATCCGTCCGCGCATCCCAGGCAAACATGAACCGAGCCGCGCCACCGATAAACGTGTAGAATCGCCAGCCGCGCGCCCGCATCCGCTCCAGCGCCGCCGGCGCCGCCTCGACGAACACCGCGTTCGCCTGCACCTTGAACGCCAGTCGCGCGCCATGCGCCGTGGCGATCCTGGCGGCAAACCGCTGCGCGCAGGCATTGCCGTGCTCGGCGTTGCGCAGCCAGGCGCCGCTCTCCAGCATGCCGATCCAGGGTGCGGAGAGAAAACGCATCTTCGAGGCGAGCTGGCCGGCCTGCTTGCAGCGATAGTCGAAATCTTCGGCCAGCCGCCGGTCGAAGAACAGCACCGCCTCGCCGAGCCCCATGCCGTTCTTGGTGCCGCCGAAGCACAGCACGTCCACCCCCGCCTGCCAGGTGATTTCGGCGGGGCTGCAGCCCAGGCTCGCGCAGGCATTGGCGAAGCGCGACCCGTCCATGTGCAGATGCAGCCCGAGGTCGCGACAGGTCGCCGAGATCGCCCGCACGTCGGCCACCGTGTAGACCTGCCCGGTCTCGCTCGGCTGGGTGATCGTGACGACGCGCGGCTTGGGGTGGTGGATGTCCGTTCGCGCCGTCGCCACAGCGCGGATTGCCTCCGGCGTCAGCAGGCCGTCGGCCGAGGGCGCGGTCAGCAGCTTCGAGCCGTTCGAGAAGAACTCCGGCGCGCCGCACTCGTCGTGCACCACGTGCGCCACGTCCGAGCAGATCACGGCGTGGTAGGAGCGCGCCAGCGTGGCCAGAGCGAGCGAGTTCGCCGCCGTGCCATTGAAGGCGAAGAACACCTCGCACTCGGTGCGGAACAGCTGCCGGAACGCGTCCGCGGCGCGGGCCGTCCACGGGTCGTCGCCGTAGGCCGCGGCGGGGCCGGCATTCGCCTCTGCCATCGCGGCCCAGGCTTCGGGGCAGATGCCGGCGTAGTTGTCGGAGGCGAATTGTTGCGGGCGGTCCGGCATGAAGGTCCTCGAAGTAAGGCAAGGGCTCTGCCCTTGACCCGCCAAGGGCCTGAGGCCCTTGGATCCCGATCAATCAGATAGTGCAGCTAACGGGCGAAGCGAGCCTACGGATACGCCGTTCCAGTTCACCAACTCAGGGCGCGCCAGCGACGCGTCGAGCTCGACCTTGAGCAATCGCTGCACCAGCGCCGCCGTCACCACCTCGCTCGCCCGCGACGCCCCGTCCGCGCACTTGACGGCAAACCCCAGTCCAAGTTCCGGCAGCGCCCCGCAATGCACCCCCTCGGCGCCCACCTTCACGAAGGCGGACTTCACCGTCCCGTTCCCGGTCCCCG
>CAXUIR010000370.1:0-2967 GCA_964251005.1 uncultured Acetobacteraceae bacterium
GCTGGCCGCCACGCGCGGCCCGCCGGACGTCTGGATCAACTGCGCCGGCAACGGCGTCTACGGCCGTTTCGCGACGGTGCCGGCGGAGGAGTTCGACCGGGTCACCGCGGTCACCTACTCCGGCACCGTGAACGGCTGCCGCACGGCGCTGTCGCTGATGGCGCCGTCCGGGCGCGGCACCATCCTCAACGTGTGCTCCGCGGCGGCCTTTCACGGCCTGCCGATGATGCCCTCCTACGCCGGCGCCAAGGCGGCGGTGCGCGGCTTCGCCCAGGCGCTGCGGGCCGAACTGCGCATGGCCGGCAGCGCCGTGCGCGTGGTCACCGTGTTCCCGCCCGCTGTCAACACGCCGTTCTTCTCGCACGCGGTCTCCCACATGAAGTGGCCGGCACGGCCGGCGCCGCCCGTCTACCAGCCCGAAGTGGTGGCCGCCGGCATCTACCACGCAGCCCTGAAAGGCGGCGCCGAGGAGACAATCAGCGGCACCGCGGCCCTCTTCGGCCTTGCCACCCGCGCGGCACCCTGGCTGATCGCCTGGTGCATGACCCAGCTCGGCTTCGACGCCCAGCTCTCCCGTGACCCGGAGGCCGCGCGGCTGGTCGACCCCACCCTGTTCTCGCCGTCGGCCGAGGCCTCCCCCGTCCGCGGCGCCTTCAACCGCCAGGCGCGCGGCTGGAGCCTGCATTTGGCGTGGCGGCGGGCGTTGTCGGCGCCGCTGGAGGATCGGTCAGGCGCTCGGTCGCCGCCAGAACGCGCACTGCCAACGCCGCATCCAGCGCGCGCGGGTTCTGCCGTGCCACCTGCCGAGCCTTCACGTACGAGCCCGTGACGCCGGCGAAAGCCGGGTCAAGTGCAACATGCAGCGGCGTCTCCGCGCCCTGGGCCTCGGTGAGCAGGAACGGCGCCATCGCGCGCCAGGCCAGGCCGATGACGCCGCCCTCCCGCACCAGCCGGGTGGCGACCGCGCCTGGGTGCACCGTGTTGCTGACCATGCCGGTGCCGGACAGCACGCGCGCCCAGTGGTTGCTGGCGATCAGCAGGGCCAGCTTGGACTGCGCGTAGGTGTGCGTCAGGCCCCAGCGGCGACGCCCCTCCAAATCGTCCGGGTCGATCCGCGCGCGCTCCGACGTGGACGAGCCGACGTTGACGATGCGCGCGCTGCCCGAGGCTGCGGCCGCCTGTTGCAGGCGGGGAAGCATGGCTTGCGTTAGCACGAAGGGGGAGAGGTGGTTGGTGGCCAGCACGCGCTCGTGGCCCTCCGGCGTCTCCTCGCGGCGGGCAGCGTAGGTACCGGCGTTGTTGACCAGCACGTCGACCGGGCGAGTGATGCGGGCGGCGGCGGCGCGCGTCTCAGCCAGCATCGAGAGGTTGGCGACCTCGACCTGGACTTGACACGCGGGGGCTTGTCGCGTGAGCCAGTCGCGCGTGCTGGCGCAGGTCTCGGCGTTGCGGCCGATCAGGACGAGGTCGTGGCCGGCCTGGGCGAGGCCGAGGGCAATCCAGCGTCCGATGCCGCTGGTGGCGCCGGTGACGACGCTTAGCAAGGCAAGTCAAGGCCTTCTTTTCTGAAGAAAAGAAGCAAAAGACTTTTGCTCCTGCTGTCGCGGCATCTCCCGAAGCGAGTACCCAAGAGACAAAAGTTTTTTGGTTCTTTTTTTCAAAAAAGAACTGCTTGCTTAAAGCCGCGGCAGCAAATGCCGCAACGCCGCCCGCTCATGCTGCGTCAGATTCTCCTGCGACGTCTCCGCCAACGCCAGCAGCCCGCGCGCCACCTCCCGCCCCGCCTCGGTCAGCACCGGCCCGGACGGTGCGTGTTCCACCAGCCCCCGCCGCTCAAGCGCAAGCAGCGACGTTCCTCCCGGCTGCGCCTCCGCCGCCGGAAACACCCCGCCGTAGCGCCCCTGGTGGTAGACCAGCGGCGTGCGGTCGGTCTGCAGAAAGTCGCTGACCTCGCCCAGGAAGATCGCGTGGTCACCGCCCTCGTATTCGAACGCGGCGCGGCAGACGAAGCGGGCGGCGCAGCCGTCCAGCAACGGTATGCCGCCCGGTCCCGGCTGGGTCGCCAAGCCGTCGAATTTGCCGATGTCACGCTGGGCGAAGCGGTTGGACAGCCCCTCCTGGTCCGCGGCCAGCACGTGCACCGCCCACCAGCCCGCCTGGCGGAACGCGGCCAGGCTGGTGCTGTCCAGCGCCAGGCTCCACAGCACCATCGGCGGGTCCAGCGAGACGGAGTTGAAGCTGTTGGCCGTGAGCCCAGCCGGCCGGCCAAGCGCGTCCAGCGTGGTCACGATGGTGACGCCGGTGACGAAAGTGCCGAGCGCGCGGCGAAACGCCATGCCGTCGAAGCCCGCAGGCCGGGCAACCCGGCTGTCGGACAGCGTCTGGACCGGCCCGCCAGCCTCGGGGCGTGGGCGCGTGGCTGGCTCGCTCATGACAGGCAGGTGGTCCGCTCGGGCGAAAAAACCAGACGCATCGTTCGTGGGACCGCTCCTGCTGCGCCGTCCGCCCACGCCGGCGCGCAGACCCGCCTTGACACGATGCTATAGTGCAAGCACCACCGCCACGACCCCGGAGCCCGCACGATGCCGAAGATCACCTACATCTCGTCCACCGGCTCGCCCATGACGGTGAACGCCGCCGTCGGCATGTCGGTGATGCGGGCCGCAGTGACCAACGACGTGCCGGGCATCGACGCTGAGGGCGGCGGGGCCTGTGCGTGCGGGACCTGCCACGTGATCGTCGACGATGCCTGGGCGGGCAAGCTGCCGGCGCCGGCAGGGATGGAGCGGGCCCCGATGGGCCTGGTGACCGCCCCCGGGCCGCCCGCCCGGGTGTGTTGTCTGGTGACTGTCACCGACGCTATGGACGGTCTGGTGGTGCGGACACCCCAAAGACAGGGGTAGGAAGCAAGCGCTTCTTTTTCTCGGAAAAGAAGGCCTTTCTTCCTGTCCCGTCAGCGCCGAAACG
>CAXUIR010000371.1:0-2945 GCA_964251005.1 uncultured Acetobacteraceae bacterium
CTGCATCTCTGGTTCTCGCTTCGTTCCCGCGCAGATTGGGTGCGGGCGGACGGCAAGTCAAGAACGAAATGGGAACTTTACAAGGGATTGGGGGCTTGGCGGAGATAAGCGGTTCTTTTTTGAAAAGAATCAAAAAACTTTTGTTCCCTTGGCCCGCGCTGCGGAGGTTGTGCGACAGCAGGACGCGGAGCGCTCAGAGCTGACGACGCGCGAAAGTCCGCTTGTAAGTCGCTCAGTAGCCATTTGACACGGTTTCGGCACTACGGAACGCCGCTCCGTTCACATGCCAGCTGACGCACCATGCCGACTCCGAAACGGACACTCAAAGGCGCCAGCAAAAACCCCTTGCTCTTGCTGTCGCGACCTTTCTGGACACGCAAACCAAGGGAACAAAAGTTTTTTGGTTCTTTTTTTCAAAAAGAACTGCTTGCTTTGCTTGCCTGCTTCTCACTTCGGCAAATACGCCGACCCGTCCTCCGCCCTTGCCGGGTGGCCGACATACGTCCCGCGCGCAGGCACGGCCACGCTGTCGAACTCCGCCGCCAGCCGCGACAGTCCGTCGCGCAGGGCCGCCCCCTGCATGGCGCGGCCGTGGCCGGTCACCGCCAGTTCCGGCTGCAGCGCCGCCAACGTCTGCACGGAGGTGCGTGCCGCCTGCCAGTCCGCGGTGAAGTATTTCGGCGGCCCGTGCAGTTCGGGCGCCTGGGTGATGGCGGCGTAGGCGGATTCCTGCGCCGTGGTGACGAAAGCGTCACCGGCCACCAGCATGCGGTCCGCGTCGCGGAACAGCGAGACTTGGCCGGCCGCGTGTCCGGGGGTGTGAAGCCAGCGCCAGCCCGGCATGGAGGGTACGCCGCCGTCTTCGGGCAGCGCGTGCAGGCGGCGCTTCACGTTGACCGGGGTGCGGCGGAACAGCGGGGAGAGCGCCGCCAGCAGGCCGCCGCCGACATGGGGGTCCGGCGGCGGGTAGGACGAGGTGCCGTTCAGGTATGGCAGCTCGTGGGGGTGCGCGTAGACCGGCACGTCCCAATGCTCGGCCAGGCTCTCGAGCGCGCCGACGTGGTCGATGTGGCCGTGGGTGAGCACGATGGCTTCGGGCCGGGACGCGCCGAAACGCCGGCGTGCGGCACGCTCGATGACGCCGCGCGTGCCTGGCAGGCCGGCGTCGATCAGCACCCAGGGCCCGCCCGGGGCACCGGCGAAGACGACGTTGACGATGGCGATGCGCTTGTAGGCCAGGTCGGGTGCGAGCTCGATGACGCCGCCGCCGGTGGGGCGGCCGGCGATGGCGGCCGGGGCGATGGCGATCTGCTGGGCCATCAGGCGCCGCCCCAATGCATCGTCAGCCCGCCGTCCATGGTCCAGGTCTGGCCGGTGACGTAGTCGCCAGTGTCGGCGGCGAGGAACAGGGCGAGCGCAGCGATCTCCTCCGGCCGGCCGGGGCGGCTCCAGGGGATCGCCTGCATGCTCTGCTCGCGCTTCTTCGGGTCGTCGAGGCGTGACTGCGTCATCGGCGTGGCGATCAGGCCGGGTGCGATGGCGTTCACGTTGATGTGGTCAGGTGCGACTTCCACCGAGAGCGAGCGGACCAGCGAGTTCACTCCCGCCTTGGCCATGCCGTAGGGCGCGCTGTTCGGCGTCGGCAGGTGGCCGGCGACGGAGCCGATGATGATCAGGCGCCCGTGCCCGCCATGGGCGCGGCGCTGGCGGACAAAGGCGCGGGCGCAGAACAGCGGGCCCTTGAGGTCGGTGTTTAGGATGAGGTCGAGCTTCTCGTCGTCCATCTCGGCCACCTGCAGCTGTTCGCCCATGCCGACGCCGGCGTTGGCGACGAGCAGGTCCGGCGGGGCGAGGTCGGCGGCGACGGCGGCGAAGAACACCTCCACTGCCGCGGCGTCCGCCACGTCCAGCTTGGTGACGCTCGCCTTGCGGCCGGCCTGTTCGACCAGCTGCTGCGTGGTGCGGGCGCCGTCCTGGTCGGTGTGGTAGGTGATGGCGACGTTCGCACCCGCTTCTGCGAATAGCCGGGCAGTGGCCTGGCCGATGCCGGAATCTGCGCCGGTGATGATGGCGGTCTTGCCTGCCAGCTGCATGGGTTGTCCCTGAGGATTGTGCGGACGCAATGCGCGCGTTGGCGTTCAGTTTGGCGGCGCGCTGTGTTTTGAAGACAGGAAGCGGCGCCTACTGTGCTTGAGACTTGCCATGGATCCTGTCTGGCGCGGGTTTGTCATGCGAGCGCGTGCTGCTCGCACCCGTTTCGGCGCTGACGGGACAGGAAGAAAGGCCTTCTTTTCCGAGAAAAAGAAGCAAAAAGCTTTTGTCAGCGCTGTCGCGGACCTTTCCGGAGACGTGCACCTGAGAGACAAAAGTTTTTTGGTTCTTTTTTCAAAAAAGAACAACTTGCTTTCTTCCAAGCGCTTGCCTGTGACCGACGGTTTTATGCGCGCCTCGCGTGTATTCGCCTTGCCAGCGGGCAAAACCTGCTGGCATATACCGCGTTCCGCCGCCAATCGCCCTCTGCGTGAGCACGTCAGCCCTGACCGGGGCCATGCCTGTTGGTGCCGGCAGGCTTCAGGAGTGTCTCTCGTGTCTCAGCCGTCGTTGCGTATCACTCACTTCGAGGCACGCCAGCCGCCGGCCGATTACGTCTTCGACGTGTGGAATCCGCTCGAGAACAGCTACGAGAACGTCGGGACGTTCGAGGACGGCATGGAGCGTGTGCAGCGCCTGGCGCAGGCGGTTCGCGAAATGTGGGTGTCGAAGGATGAGGCGCTCGGGTCGCTGCAGAGCCCGCCGGCGCCCGAGCCAAACACGGAGTTTGCCGAGTTTAGGGTGACCGCGCAGGCGCAGCGCAGCTACGACATACGCAGCTTCGATAGTCCCGAGTGGAGCCACTTCCGCGGCTACATCAGCCAGGCCGCCGAGCGCATCTACCGCGCCCTCCC
>CAXUIR010000372.1:0-2943 GCA_964251005.1 uncultured Acetobacteraceae bacterium
CCCCCGCGCCGCGAAGCACGCCATGAACAGCAGCGTGGTCAGCACCAGCGACGGCGAGGCGGTCAGCAAGGTCAGCGTGCCGATCACGAACAGCAGCACGATCGCCAGCGCCGCGATGCCGCCGACGCGGTCCGCCCACCAGCTGCCCACCGCGCGGATGGTCGACCCCATCAGCGTCGCCAGCATGGTCAACCAGCTCGCCTCCACCTTGGTCACGCCGAACTCCGCGTAGAAGAACGACGGCAGAAACGTCGCCAGCCCGATGAAGCCGCCGAAGGTGATCACGTAGACCATGCTGAACGCCCAGCCGTCGCGCTCGGCCAGCGGGGCCAGGTGTTCGCGCAGGCTTTGCTTGTGGATGTCCGGCGGCTCCTTCGCCATCACCACCATCACCACCAGCGGAATCAGCATCGCCACCGCCGTCCAGCCGTACACCGCGTGCCAGCCGTACGCCTTGGCCACCGGCGGGGCCAGCAGCAGCGCCACAACAGTGCCGATGTTGCCCGCTCCGGCGATGCCCATCGCCAGGCCCTTGTGCTCCTGCGGGAACCAGCCGGCCCCCAGCGACAGCGCCACCCCGAACGACGCCCCGGCGATGCCCAGCAGCACGCCCATCGCCAGCACGTCGTGGTACGAGCTGACGAACAGGTAACCGTACAGCATCGCCACGATGATCAGGCTCATCTCGACGATGGCCGCATTCTTGCGCCCGATGTACTGCGACAGCACGCCGAGCGGAAAACGCATCAGCGCGCCGGCCAGCGTTGGGATGGACACCATCAGCCCGGTCTGCACCGGGGTCAGGTGGAAGCTCTCGGTCAGGAACGGTCCCATCGCACCGTTCAGCACCCACACCGAAAAACAGAAATCGAAATACAGGAACGCGGCGAACAGGGTTGCCGGGTGACCCGACTTCATCGCCTCGCGCAGACCGGTCATTGCTTGCCCCTCAAACGGTCACAGTGGCGCTTTCGACGGCAGGACGCGGGCGGCGGCCCGGCTTGGGTGAAAGCGACTGGGGCGCAGCAATTGACGTGCCAGAAGTAAGCAAGGCCTTCTTTTTCGAGAAAAAGAAGCAAAAAGCTTTTGCTCCGGCTGTCGCGGACGGCTGAAACGACACGCCTCCCCACGGCGCACCGAACGGGAGCAAAAGTTTTTGGTTCTTCTTCAAAAAAGAACCGCTTCCTTTCCTGGCTCGCCCCGTTGCCCTTCAAACGGCCCGGTTGTCTTCTCCGCGCCCGCTTGCTTGTCTGCCCGCAAAAAACGAGGAAACCCAATGGACGCGATGGTCGGGCAACGCCCCGGTCTCCTGACGCGCGAGCGCATCGTCGCCGCGCCCGGCTACAACCGCTGGCTGGTGCCGCCCGCAGCACTCGCCATCCACCTCAGCATCGGCATGATCTACGGCATGTCGGTGTTCTGGCTGCCGCTGGCACAGGCAGTCGGCATCAGCCGCCGCATCGCCTGCCCCGCCGGCGCCACGCTGGCCAGCCGGCTGACCGCCACCGGCTGCGACTGGACCACCGCCGACGTCAGCCTGGTGTTCACCCTCGGCAGCGTCTTCCCCGGCGCGCCCGCGGCGCTGTGGGGCGGCTGGCTGGAACGCGCCGGCCCCCGCAAGGCCGGGCTGATCGCCGCACTCTGCTGGCCCGGCGGCCTGGCGCTGATGGCGCTGGGCGTGAACCTGCACCAGCTGTGGGTGCTGTGGCTCGGCGGCGTGGTGGGCGGCGTGGGCCTCGGCCTCGGCTACATCTCGCCCGTCTCCACGCTGATCAAGTGGTTCCCGGACCGCAGGGGCCTGGCCACCGGCATGGCCATCATGGGGTTCGGCGGCGGTGCCATGATCGGCTCGCCGCTGGCCGCCATGCTGATGGCGCGGTTCCGCAGCCCCACCAGCGTGGGCGTGGCGGAAACCTTCCTGGTGCTGGCAGCCATCTACGCCGTCGCCATGTCGGCCGGCGCGTTCGCCTACCGCGTGCCGCCGGCCGGCTACCGGCCGGCCGGCATGGCCGAGGCCGCCAAGGCGCACACCCTCTCCGTGCCGCTCGAGGCGTCCTGGCGCACCCCGCAGTTCTGGCTGCTGTGGGGCGTGCTGTGCCTCAACGTGTCGGCCGGCATCGGCGTGCTGGACGTGGCCAGCCCCATGCTGCAGGAGATCTTCGGCGGCGCGCTGGTCGGCCACCCGCAAACCAGCTTCACCGCGCTCTCGCCCGCGCAGCTCAAATCGGTGGCGCTGATCGCCGCGGGCTTCGCCGGCCTGCTCTCGCTGTTCAACATCCTGGGCCGCTTCTTCTGGGCGGCGGCGTCGGACGGGCTCGGCCGGCGCCACACCTTCACCACCATCTTCCTGCTCGGCATCGTGCTGTACGCCGCAGTGCCCAGCCTGGCCGCGTCCGGCAGCAAGCCGCTGTTCGCGCTGGCCGTCGGCGTCATCCTCTCGACCTACGGCGGCGGCTTCGCCACCATCCCGGCCTACCTCGCAGACATCTTCGGCACCGGCTTCGTAGGCGCCATCCACGGCCGGCTGCTCACCGCCTGGTCGGTCGCCGGCGTGATCGGGCCGGTGCTGATCACCAGCCTGCGGGAGGCGCAGATCGGCGCCGGCGTGGCCCGCGCCCGCGTCTACGACCACACCATGTACATCCTGGCCGGGCTGTTGCTGGCGGGCCTGGTGCTCAACCTGCTCGTCCGGCCGCTGCACCGGCGCTGGTTCACCTACTCGGAGCCTTCCCCCGCGTTACCTGGCCTCGCTGTTGGCGGGGCTGCGCCTCCTGGGTCACGCGCGGGCTTGGCGCTGCCGCTGGCCTGGTTGGCGGTGGGGCTGCCGCTCGCTTGGGGATTTTTGATCACTATGGCGAAGGCTGCGCAGCTGTTCGGCTAGGTAAGCGAGCAAGGCCTTCTTTTTCGAGAAAAAGAAGCAAAAAGCTTTTGCGCTCGCTGTCG
>CAXUIR010000373.1:0-2937 GCA_964251005.1 uncultured Acetobacteraceae bacterium
GCTTGGACGCTCCTGCCTGAACGCCCCGCCTGACACCAAGGGACAACCCCGATGAGTCCAGCCAACATTGTTGCCCATTTCGACGTCGCCCAGCTCGCCATCTACGTCTTCTGGGGTTTCTTCTTCGCCCTGATCTGGTACTTGCGCACCGAGGACCACCGCGAAGGCTACCCGCTGGTGCCCGACTACGCCGGCCAGTCGGTGATGGACTTCCCGCCGATGCCGAAGCCGAAAAGCTTCATCATGGGCGACGGCTCCGTGGTCCACGCGCCGCGCGAGCAGGACAAGCCGGAGACCTTCGCCGCGCGCCAGATCCTGCCTTGGGCCGGCGCGCCGTTCGAGCCCACCGGCAACCCGATGGTGGACGGCGTCGGCCCTGCGGCCTACGCCATGCGTCACGACGGCCCGGAAGTCGCCTACGACGACGGCTTGCCGAAGATCGTGCCGCTGCGCACCGCCACCGATTTCTTCCTCTCGGTGGAGGATCCGAACCCGATCGGCTACCAGGTCCTCGGCGACGACAACGAGGTGGCCGGCACGGTGGTCGACGCCTGGATCGACCGGTCCGAATACATCTGCCGCTACCTCGAGGTGGAGACCGCGCCCGAGCTCGGCGCCCGCCGCGTGCTGCTGCCGATGCACTACGTCAAGGTCCGTCCGAAGCAGGAGGTGATCAAGATCGATGCCGTGCTGGCCGGGCACTTTGCCGACGCGCCCGGCCTGCGTGAGCCGGATTCGGTGACGATGCGCGAGGAGGACAGGATCACCGCCTACTACGCCGGCGGATGGCTCTACGCACGGCCGCAACGCATGGGACCCGTACTATGAACGCGATCTCTCCGCGCCGCCTGGCGCCCAGCCTGAGCCTGCCCGGCCTGCCCGACGGCGAACAGATCCTCTGGCAGGCTGCGCCCAAGGCCGGCGCGCTGACGCGACGCGTCTTCCACTTGCGCGCGCTGGCAGCCTACTTCGCCGTCATCATCGCGAGCTTTGCCGTGCACGCGTCGGCGTCCGGCGTCTCCCTGCACGCGATGTCCGTCTCGCTGCTGCACCGCGCGCTGCTGGCCGCCGTGCCGCTGCTGTTGATCGCGGTCTACGCGCACGCCATCGAGCGCACCACGCTGTACAGCATCACCAGCAAGCGTGTGGTGATCAGCTTCGGCATGGCGCTGCCGCTGACGTTCAACATCCCGTTCGCCAAGATCGAGGCCGCCGGGCTGCGGCTGTATCCGGACGGCACCGGCGACATTCCGTTGCGCCTGCTGGCGAGCGAGCGCCTGTCCTACCTGGTGATGTGGCCGCACACGCGCCCCTGGCGCTCGGCACGCACCGAGCCGATGCTGCGCTGCGTGCCCGGTGCCGAGCAGGCGTCGCTGATCCTGGCGCAGGCTCTTGCCGAGGACGCTAGGCTCAAGCAGCGCGAAATTCGTCTTGGGCTGGCAGCGTGAAGCGCTTCTTTTTTGAAAAAAAGAAGCAGAAAACTTTTATCAGCGCTGTCGCGGACCTCTCAACCGGCGTACGCTCCAGAGACAAAAGTTTTTTGGTTTTTTTTCAAAAAAGAACCGCTTGCTTTCTTCTGAAGGGTCTCCACCGATGACCACCCGGCCCAGCTTCCCCCGTCCCATCCTGTTCGGCACCGCCGCGCTCGTCGCCTTTACCATCTGCGCCGCCACCTACGGCCGCCTGACCGGTGGCGGCGTGGAGCCGCCCACCGCGCCGATCACCGCGCAGCGCATCCTGAGCTTCGCCGACCGTGACGACGGCGCCGTGGTAGTGACCCTGGCCAAGACCGGCCAGACGCTGGACGTGATGACCGGCCAGAACGGCTTCCTGCGCGGCACGCTGCGCGGCTTCGGCCGTACCCGCCGGATGGACGGCATCGGCTCGGTTCCGCCGCTGCGCCTGACCGGCTACGCCGACGGCCGCCTGGTGCTGTTCGACCCGCAGACCAACCGGGTGGTGGAGCTCGAAGCGTTCGGCTCGGACAACGAGGCGGTGTTCGTGCGCCTGCTGACGATGCAGCCGCGCGCACAGACCGCTAGCGCGGCGCCGGGTGCCACCTGATGGGTGTGTTCTCCGCCGGCACGCTGGACATCGACTGCGATGTGGATTTGGAACGGTCCGACGACAGCTTCCACGCCTACGCCATCCCGCGCGTCGACATCCAGCCCGGCGACAGCCTGGTGATGCACGGCATGCCGACCCGCCTGCAGTACGGCGAGCACCGCAGCTTCTGCGCCCGCGCTACGCTGACCAGGGCAGGGGCCCTGCGCCGGGCCTGGACGCAGTTTGCCGGCCTGTTCGAGCTGACCAGCCTTTACGAAGTAGGTTTCCAGCCCGACGAAGAACTCGTGCTGCACCCGAGGAGGACGCCATGAACGCGATTGCAAAGCCGGTTACCGCCGCCGACAAGCGCGCCGACGGCCCCAACGAGAGCACGCTGTATGCGCAGCAGGACACCGTGCTCAGCCCGCGCTTCTACACCACCGATTTCGAGGCGATGGCGCGCATCGACGTGAGCCGCGTGCGCGCCGAGTGGGACGGCCTGATCGCCGAGCTGCGCGCCGACCACAACCGCAACCACTTCGTGCAGACGGAGGTCTTCAAGCAGGATTTCTCCTCGATGCCGCCGGCATTGCGCAAGGAGTTCCTCGAGTTCCTGGTCAGTTCCGTCACCGCCGAGTTCTCCGGCTGCGTGCTCTACGCCGAGATCAAGAAGCGCATCCCCGAGGGCGACATCCACGACCTGTTCGCCTTCATGGCGCGCGACGAAGCCCGCCACGCCGCCTTCATCAACGAGAGCCTTAAGGATTTCGGCATCGGCGTGGACCTCAGCTTCCTCACCAAGACGAAGAAATACACCTACTTCAAGCCGAAATTCGTCTTCTACGCGACCTACCTGTCGGAGAAGATCGGCTACGCCCGCTACATCACCAT
>CAXUIR010000374.1:0-2666 GCA_964251005.1 uncultured Acetobacteraceae bacterium
TCATCGTCGCCCGCGGCGCCGAAAAACTCGGTTTCGCCCTCACCCAGGACGGCGCCCGCGAGATCGCCCGCCGCTCCCGCGGCACCCCCCGCATCGCCGGCCGCCTGCTGCGCCGCGTGCGCGACTTCGCCGCCGTCGAAGGGCGTCCCAGCGTCGACCGCGACGTCGCCGACGCCGCCCTGCTCCGCCTCGAAGTGGACGCGCTGGGCCTGGACGCGATGGACCGCCGCTACCTCCGCCGCATGGCCGAACACCACGGCGGCGGCCCGGTCGGCGTGGAAACCCTGGCCGCAGCCCTCGCCGAAGCGCGCGACACGCTGGAAGACGTGGTCGAGCCCTACCTGATTCAGGAAGGGCTGATGCTGCGGACCAGCCGCGGCCGCATGCTGGGCGAGCCTGGCTGGCGGCACCTCGGGTTGACGCCGCCCAAGGGGCCGCAGGAGCTGCTGCTGTGAAGGAAGCAAGGCCTTCTTTTTCGAGAAAAAGAAGCAAAAAGCTTTTGCTCGGGCTGTCGCGGACCACTCCGATTGAGTTGGCTAGGCATAACCAGCCTGTCGGACTTGGTAACTGCACGCCTTGCCTTGCTTATGAAGCCTGCCTGCGTCTGCGAACACCGGCGCGGACCAGCCTGCTTATGCGGCTGACTCGAGCAGGCCGCTCCTTGCCGGCCGTGAACACCGCGGCGTCTTGCAAAGTACCTGGTCGCATGACGTGCGGAAGAGCCTCCCGCGTCGCCAACGTGCCTCAAACGGCCGCCTCGGCAGGTACGCCAACCACCGCGAACCGCGTGCCGTGCTGACCCACACCTACACCACCCGCGTCTACTACGCCGACACCGACGCGGGCGGCGTCGTCTACCACGCCACCTACCTCGCCATCGCCGAACGCGCCCGCACCGAGGCGCTGCGTGAGGCCGAAACACCGCACAGCCGCCTCCTCTGCGAACATGACTGTCATTTCATGGTACGCCGCATCGAAGTGGAGTATCTGCGCCCGGCGCGGCTGGACGACCTGCTGGCAATCACGACCCGAACCCTCGCGCAGCGCGCTGCAACCATCACGCTGGCACAGGTTTTCAGCAGCGCCGAGGGCGCGGTCCTGGCCAACCTTACGGTGCTTCTCGCCTGCGTGAACGCCACCACCGGCCGACCCGCCCGCATCCCGCCGCCCTGGCGGGACCAGGCGTTCTGACGAAGGAGACCCCATTGCCCACCACGGTCGACGCCGCAAACCTGGCAGCCCCCAGCGGAGCAGACCTCTCGCTGCTCACGCTGTTCCTGCAAGCCGACATCGTGGTCAAGCTGGTGATGCTGCTGCTGCTGTTCGCCAGCATCTGGGTCTGGGCCATCGTCTTCGAAAAGGTCACCGCACTCCGCCGCATCAACCGCCTGGCCTCGGCCTTCGAGGACCGCTTCTGGTCCGGCGGCAGCCTCGAAGACCTCTACGAGCAGGAAGGCGTCCGCCCCGTCCACCCGATGGCCGCCGTGTTCGGCGCCGCCATGGGCGAGTGGCGCCGCAGCAGCCGCGTCGCCGGCGCCGACATGGCACGCGGCAGCGTGCGCGACCGCATCGACCGCGCGATGAACGTCACCGTCACCCGCGAGATGGAGCGCCTGGAGCGCTGGATGGTCTTCCTCGCCTCGGTCGGCTCCATCGGCCCCTTCGTCGGCCTGTTCGGCACCGTCTGGGGCATCATGCACAGCTTCTCGGCCATCGCGGCCATGCACAACACCAACCTCTCGGTGGTCGCCCCCGGCATCGCCGAGGCGCTGTTCGCCACCGCCATCGGCCTGGTCGCCGCCATCCCGGCCGTGCTGGCCTACAACCAGATCAGCACCGCGCTGTCCCGCTTTGCCTCCCGCCTGGAAGGCTTCGGCGTCGAGTTCGGCGCCATCCTCAGCCGCCAGAGCGAGGAACGCGCCTGATGTATGTGCTCGCCGGTTCAAGCTGGTCTTTCTCGGTGATGCCCGCGACAGGTCGGCTTTCCCCAACCAGCCCGACAGAGCAGCATAGAGTAAGGGAAGGCCTTCTTTTTCGAGAAAAAGAAGCAAAAAGCTTTTATTACGGCTGTCGCGGACGGCTGAAACAACGCGTTTCACCCCGGCGCACCCGAAGAGAACAAAAGTTTTTTGGTTCTTTTTTTCAAAAAAGAACCGCTTGCCTAGCGCCAGCCCTGGACTTCCGGCTTAACCAGGAGCGCATCTGAATGGCCGGCGGCTTGCTAGGCGGCGGGCGGAACGGTCGTGGCCGTTATCGCACCATGTCGGAGATCAACGTCACCCCGCTGGTCGACGTCATGCTGGTGCTGCTGATCGTGTTCATGGTCACCGCGCCGCTGATGACCTCGGGCGTCAATGTCGACCTGCCGAAGGCGTCGGCGGCGCCGTTGAACCAGGACGCGACGCCGATCACCGTCACGCTGAACGCCGCCGGCAAGATCTTCATCGGCGACGACGAGGTGCAGCTGCCCGACCTGGTGACGAAGCTGCAGGCCAACTCCAAGAACGACCCGACCCGGCGCATCTTCGTGCGCGGCGACAAGGATTTGTCGTATGGCCGGATTATGGAGGTCATGGGCACCGTGACCCAGGGCGGCTTCACCAAGGTGGCGCTGCTCGCCGAACAGTCGGGCAGTGCGACGCCGGCGCCGGGAACGGCGGCGGCCC
>CAXUIR010000374.1:2676-2935 GCA_964251005.1 uncultured Acetobacteraceae bacterium
GTCACCATCAGCGCCGACGGCCACGTCCACCTCGGCGACGAGGACGCCGAGCTGCCCGACCTGGTCGCCAAGCTCTCCGCCGCCGCGCAGAACGACATGACCCGCCGCATCTTCGTCCGCGGCGACAAATCCATCCCCTACGGCCAGGTGGTGCAGGTGATGTCCACCATCTCCCAGGGCGGTTTCACCAAGGTGGCGCTGCTGGCCGAACAGACCCAGCAGTAGCGATGGTGTCGGTGCCGGCCCCTTCGTCGATGCG
>CAXUIR010000375.1:0-2931 GCA_964251005.1 uncultured Acetobacteraceae bacterium
GCTCGAACACGGGCCGGCGAGGCTGCGTCCTGCCGCCATCGCCATGCTGCGGCGGGTGCCGGCGCTGCTGCGCGTGCTGGCGCAGGCCACCGAACGCGAGGACGCCGGCCCCATGCCGAAGCTGGAGCGCGCCATCGACGCCATGCGGGCCGAGGCGGCCGCCGCCCCCGCGCTGCAGCCGGCCGCGCGCGCCATGGCCGAAAGCCTGCGCGCCGCGACCCGGCTGATCGACCCGGCGCAGTACCTGCCCGGCAGCGGCCTCCAGGGCGATGCCGGCGTGCCGTGGCGCCAGCGGGTGGCGGGCCCCGCGCGGGCCCACAGGGCCTGGCGCCGCGCCGCACACCCCCCCCCCGGCCGGGTGTGGCGGGTGGGGACGGCGGCCCGCGGCGCCTGGAACGGGTCGGCGGCACGCTGTTCGGCGGCGTGCTGGCCGCGGTGCTGTCCACGCTGACCCATTCCCGCCTGTACCTGGCGGCGCTGCTGCCGGTGCTGGGGGCGCTGGCGTTGGCGGTGCGCCAGGTCAGCTACGGCGTCTACATCGCCGTCTACACGCCGTTGGTGGTGCTGCTGGTCGAACAGGTGCGCCCGCTGGAAGACCAGCGCAGCATCGCTCTGGCCCGCGCCGGGTTCACCGTGCTGGGCGGGCTGATCGCGGTGGCCGCCAACGCGCTGCTCTGGCCGTCCAGGCCGCCGGCGCAGGTGGCGGCCGACCTCACCACGGCGCTGCGTGCGCACGCGGCCTACGCGCAGTCGGTGCTGTTCCCCGCCGGCGGTGATCCGGCGCGCGAACGGCGCCAGGCGGGCCTGGCCAGCAACAACCTGGAAGCCTCGCTGCAGCGCGCGATGCACGAGCCGCAACGGGGACAGCGAGACCGGCTGCAGGCCGTGCTGGTGGCGGACGCAACGCTGCGGCGGATCGCCGGGCGGCTGGCGGCGATCTCGCTGGACGCGCAGGCGGCGGATGCGCAGCAGGCGGCGTGGGTGGTGGAGACGCTGCACGCGCTGGAACAGGGTGTGGCGGCCTCCGAGCGGCCGATGACGAGCGGTGCGGAGCAACTGGACAGGCTGACGCGGCAGGTGGAGCTGCTTGGCAAGACGTTGACGCGGGGGGGTGCGGACGGAGTTCTGCTTGGAAGGTAAAGGAGGAAGCAAGGCCTTCTTTTCCGAGAAAAAAGAAGCAAAACGCTTTTGCGCGGGCTGTCGCGGACGGCTGAAACAACACGCCTCATCCTGGTACACCCAACGGAAGCAGAAGTTTTTTGGTTCTTTTTTCAAAAAAGAACTGCTTGCCTTGCCTCCGTCGTAAACACGGCGAATCAGACGTCATCGGCAGGCGACAGATGGGCGAAAGCCAAGTCACTCTCAGGGTTGCCCGGCCGGCGGACGCTGCCGCGGTCGATGCTGTCTTGGCGAGCGCCTACCCAGCGCTCATGGCCCCAGACTACGACCCGGCCCTCATGGCGATCACGTTGCCGGCCATGACAGTTGCCAACCCCGGATTGCTGGCATCGGGCACGTATTACGTCCAGGAAGCGACCGGCAGCCGCATCGTCTCCTGCGGAGGCTGGACCCGCGAAGCACCGGGCACGAACACGCTGGAAAACGGGGTTGCGCATGTCCGTCACTTCGGAACCCACGTCGATTGGGTCAGACAGGGTTTGGGGACAGGCATCTTCGAGCGTTGCCGGCAGGAGGCGCTTGCGGCGGGCGTTCATACGTTCAGGTGGTTCTCGAGCCTTGGTGCCGAGCGTTTTTACGTCTCGCTTGGCTTCTGCACGGTCGAACGGATGGAACTCGACATCGGAGGTATGAAGTTCCCCACGATCGCGATGGTCTGGAACGCCTAATCCCGAAGCGAGGCTAAAAGCCTGCAAGGCACTCGGAGGAAACCTCAGACCAGTGTTCCCTTGCACGCACGCTGCAGAAACCTCCGCGACAGCCAGCGCGAAAGTTTTTGGTTCTTTTCTTCGAAAAAGAACCGCTCGCTTTCGCCAGTCACCTCACCGTGTTCAACCGGCACATCGTAACCCGCAACCCAGGCAAGCAGCATCCGTAATTTAATCTCTGCCGAACAAAGGAGTGCACCATGCCGCAGATGTTCGACTGGATTTTCTTCGCCATCATGATCCCGCCGCCGCTGTTCCTGGTTTGGGACTGGTTCAGGAACCGCTAACCCAGGTCCACGCGGAAACCGTCACGCACGTTTCCACGGCGGAGCGTCCGGCTATTTCGGTCCGCTTGCTTCTAGGCGCCCGGCGAAGCTCGGACGTCGCCGGCCACTCGGTCAGCCAGCTCTCCGAGCAACCCGCTCAACGCGGCAGCCAGCTCGCCGGCACCAGGGCCGGCCGGCTGCGCCGTCAATAACACGTGCCGGGTAGACAACGGGTCGTGGGTCGTGCCGCGCTCCAGGGCCACCTCCGCGGTCAGCACCACGTTGCCGGTCGCGTCGGCGTTGAAGTCGAGGATGTCGACTTCCAGCCGCATCGTCGGCTCGGCAGTGATGGCACCGGACTCGGTGAACACCGACGCACCGGTCAGGCGCTGCGAGAGGTCCTGCGACAGAACGCGCCCGATCATGTCGCCCAGCGGTTCGGCCCAGCGCAGCTGACTGTTCACGTTGAGCTTGTAGGAAGCGGATTTCAGCACGACGTCCGCGCGGTCCAGGTAGCCGGCCAGGCCGGGGCGGCGCACCTCCAGGGTGACCCGGCTGCCGGACACGACGGTGCCTGGCACGACCTGAAGCGTGTAGTAGGTCGGGTCGGGGGAGGCGCAACCGGTCAGGGCACAAGCAAGTAAGCAAGCAAGGCCTTCTTTTTTGAAAAAAAGAAGCAAACAACTGTTGCGCGCGCGGTAGCGGGGGGGGGGCCCCGCCCCCCCCCCCACCCCCCCCGCGCAGCGGGCCAAATATTTTTTTTTTATTTTTTTAAAAAA
>CAXUIR010000376.1:0-2924 GCA_964251005.1 uncultured Acetobacteraceae bacterium
GGACCGGGCGCCGGCGCCCTGGTGGCGGCGCCCGGGCGTCAGTGCAACGAGCGGGGCGCGTGCGGGCTGTCGAGGCTGAAGGCGGGGATGCATACGTCGAACCGCTCGC
The DNA here is from genome assembly GCA_964251005.1 of uncultured Acetobacteraceae bacterium. Classification (GTDB taxonomy): domain Bacteria; phylum Pseudomonadota; class Alphaproteobacteria; order Acetobacterales; family Acetobacteraceae; genus BOG-908. The sequence goes on from CAXUIR010000376.1 coordinate 110, forward strand.
CCGTCGCTGGCGCCAGCATGTGGTACTCGCCGGCCATGAAGCCGCTCGGCGTGCCCAGCGGCGTGCCGGAGGTGTATTCGAACGCCTCGCCCGGCCGCAGCACCGGCTGCTCGCCCACCACGCCCTCCCCCTGGACCAGGAAGGTGCGGCCGCGGGCGTCGGTGATGCGCCAGGTGCGGCGCAGCAGCTGCACGGTGGTCTCGCCGCGGTTCTCGATGGTGACCCTGTAGGCCCAGACGTAACGGCCCTCGTCCGGCTCGGACTGGTCCTCCAGGTAGAAAGCCGCCACGCGCACGTGGATGGCGCGGGTGACGGCGGCGTATTCGCGCGAGCGGTCGCTCATTCGGCGGCCTGGCGCAGGCTGGCGGCGGCGAGCGCGCGCCCTAAATCGTCCTTGAGGTCGGCCAGGTCTTCCAGGCCGACGGAGAGGCGGACGGTGCCATCGGTGATGCCCAGGCGGGCGCGTTCCTCGGCGCCGATGCGCATGTGGGTGGTGGTCGCCGGGTGGGTGACCATGCTGCGGGAATCGCCCAGGTTGTTGCTGATGGCGACCAGGCGCAGCGCGTTGCAGAAGCGGAAGGCAGCGTGCTTGCCGCCGGCCAGCTCGAAGGTGACCAGCGTGCCGCCGGCGGTCATCTGCCGCATCGCCAGCGCGTGCTGCGGGTGGTCCGCGCGGGCCGGGTACCAGACACGGGAGATCTGCGGCGCGTCGGCGAGGTAGTCGGCCAGGGCGGCGGCGCGGGTGCAGGCGGCGTCGACCCGCAGGCTGAGCGTCTCCATGCCCTTCAGCAGCGTCCAGGCGTTGAACGGCGACATCGACGGGCCGGTGTTGCGCACGAAGGGCTGCAGCGTGTCCTCGATCCATGCTTTCGTGCCGAGCACGGCGCCGCCGAGCACGCGGCCCTGGCCGTCGATGTGCTTGGTGGCGGAGTAGACGACCACGTCGGCACCGAGCTCCAGCGGGCGCTGCAGCAGCGGGGTGGCGAACACGTTGTCCACCACGACGATGGCGCCGGCCGCGTGGGCCAGGTCGGCGACGGCCTGCAGGTCGACGATCTCCAGCATCGGGTTCGAGGGGGATTCCAGCAGGACCAGGTTGGCGGGACGCGAGAGGGCGGCCCGCCAGGCTTCCATGTCGCCGGCATCGACGAACTCGTGGGCGATGCCCAGGCGGGGCAGCAGGGTGGAGACGATCCAGTGGCAGGAGCCGAACAGCGCGCGGCTGGCCACCACGCGGTCGCCGGTGCGCAGGTGGGCGAGCATGGCGGCGTTGACGGCGGCCATGCCGGTGGCCGTGGCCCGGCACTCCTCGGCGCCTTCCAGCAGGGCCAGGCGGCGCTCGAAGGCGGCCACCGTGGGGTTGCCGAAGCGGCTATACTGGTAGTGGGTCTCGGTGCCGGCGAAGGTGGCCTCAGCCTGCTCGGCGCTGTCGTAGACGAAGCCGGATGTGAGGAACATCGCCTCGCTGGTCTCGCCATGCGGGGTGCGGGAGACGGCGCCGTGCAGCAGGGTGGTGGCAGGGCGGTAGTTGGTCATGGTTGCTGGGGCTCCTGGCGTCGGGGCCCGACCTTTGATAGCCGGCACATGCCCATATGGGTGTGCCGGGCCTCTTTAGCGCGCTTGTTTAACCTCGCCGCAAGCCGGCCGGACAAATCCACGAGGACCGGTTAGGTAGTCGGAACCTTGTTCGGGCGTCAAGGCGCTGAGTCTGCAAGGCAAGCAAGCGCTTCTTTTTCGAGAAAAAGAAGCAAAAAGCTTTTGGGCAGGCTGTCGCGGACCATTGAAATGACACGTTTCACCCCGCGAAGTCCGCGAGAACAACAGTTTTTTGGTTCTTTTTTTCAAAAAAGAACTGCTTGCCTTGCACCCGCCTCCGACGAGGGACGCGGCTGGCCAACTGCGACCGCTCCTCGGCGATCATGCCGTCCCTCATGCGCCAGATGGTAATACCGCGCATCTGCATTTTGGTTCTTCGTTCAAAAAAGAACTTCTTGCTTCACCGCTTCGATGCGAATGTGCATCGCATGCATGCACTCCAGATTGCCGGCCTGCGCAAGAGCTTCGTCCACCCTGCGGTGGACGGCCTGGACCTCACCATCGCACCCGGCGAGTTCTTCGCGCTGCTCGGCCCGAACGGCGCCGGCAAGACCACAACGTTGCGCATGATCGCCGGGCTGCTGCGGCCAGACGCAGGCAGCATCAGCATCTTCGGCATCGACGCGCTGGTCCACACCGTCGAGGCAAAGCGCCTGGTCGCCTGGCTGCCGGAAGAGCCGCTGCTGTACGAGCTGCTGACCCCGCTGGAGTACCTGGAGTTCGTCGCCGGCCTGTGGAGCGTGGAGCCGTCGCTGGCAAAGCAGCGCGCGCAGGAGTTGCTGGAGTGGCTGGGCCTTTGGGCACACCGGCGGGACCGCTGCGGCGGGTTCTCGCGCGGCATGCGGCAGAAGACGGTGCTGGCCGCAGCACTGATCCACGAGCCGAAGCTGCTGATCCTCGACGAGCCGCTGACCGGGCTGGACGCGGCGGCCGCGCGCGACGTGAAGGACCTGCTCGCCGCCCGGGTGGCGGCGGGGGCCAGCATCATCCTGACCACGCACATCCTTGAGGTGGCCGAGCGCCTGGCGGACCGCATCGGCATCATCGCCGAGGGGCGCCTGCTGGCGTTGGGCTCGCTTGCGGATCTGCGGCGCTCGGCGGAGGCGCGGGACCATCGTGGCTCGGCGGATGGGGAGACGCTGGAGGATCTGTTCCTGCGCCTGGTCGGCAAGACGGCGTCGATCACCGCGGCGTTGGAGCCGGCGTGAGCGTAGAAAGC
>CAXUIR010000377.1:0-2921 GCA_964251005.1 uncultured Acetobacteraceae bacterium
GTTCCTGGCACCCGAGCTGGGGCTGGAGCTGCTCGGCGACGGCGGGCTGGTGGCCCAGGGGGTGGCGACTCGGCAAGCCGGCGCGGTGCCGCCGGAATGGCACTTCCGCCTGCCCATCGTCGCCCTGCTGCGGCCGGGCCAGTCGGTTGCGGTGCAGCCGCGCCTGGCCGGGCTGGTGCTGCCCGGTCCGGGCGTGACCCTGGACCCGGCCCACCAGGGGCATTTCGGCTGCCTCGATTCGGCCAGCCCCAGCCACGTGGAGGGTTGGGCGGTGGACGCCTCGGCGCCGGGCCGCCGGGTGCGGCTGGACGTGCTGGTGGACACCGAAGTGGTGGCCACCATCACCGCCGACCAGCCGCGCCACGACATCAGCGACCAGGGCTACGGCCAGGCGGCGTGCGGCTTCAGCATCCCCCTGCCGCCGCATGCCGACCCGGCGGGCGAGCGCCGCATCGCGGTCAGGCTGGCCGGCCAGCGGACCGAGTTGTCCGGCAGCCCGGTGGTGGTCGACCCGGTGGCGGGGCTGATCGGCAGCTTCGACACCATCCACGGCATGGCGGTGCACGGCTGGGCGCTGGACCGCCGCCGGCCGGAGGTGGGCGTGGCAGTGGAGGTGGTCAGCAGCGACGGCGCCGTGGTGGGAGCGGCCATCGCCAACCAGTTCCGCGGCGACCTGCTCGACGCCGGGCTGAACGCCGGGCTGTGCGCCTTCAACATAGACATCTCCGCGCATTTCGAGCGGCTGATCGACGAGGAGCTGCACGTGCGCATCGCCGGCACCACGCAGTTCCTGCCCGGCTCGCCGCAGCGCGTGCTCACCAACCGCAACATGCGCCGCTTCCTGCACCGCAGGCGCGACATGAAACCGGGCGTCCTGCCGCGCCTGCGCCGTGCGCTGAACCACCGCGCCGGTGCAGAGGGCATAAGCTTCATCATGCCGGTGCACAACACCCCGCGCGCCTGGCTGGTCGAGGCGCTGGAGAGCGTGCGCGGGCAGTTCTGCGACGCCTGGGAGCTGGTTTGCGTGGACGACGGGTCGGACGCCCCGCACGTGGCCGAAATCCTGGCCGGCTACGCCGCGCGCGAGCGGCGCATCCGCGTGCTGCGCTCGGCGCAGAACGTGGGTATCGCGCGCGCGGTCAATTTCGGCCTGCGGGCGGCGCGCTACGGCTACGTCGCCTTCATGGACCACGACGACAAGCTGGAGCCGGACGCCGCCTGGCAGCTGATCCGTGCGGCCCGGCAGACGGACGCCGACCTGCTGTACAGCGACGAGGCGCAGACGGCGGAGAACATCGACGCCATCCTGGAGATGCGGCTGCGCCCGGCGTTCAGCCACGACTACTACCTCAGCCACCCGTACTTCGTGCACCTCGTCTGCGCGCGCACCGAGGTGGCACGCCGCATCGGCGGCTGGGACGAGACGATGGCGATCTCGGCCGACGTGGACTTCGTGCTGCGCATGATCGAGGCGTCCCGCGTGGTCACCCACGTGCCCGCGGTATTGTACCGCTGGCGCACCCACGCCAGTAGCACCGGCCATGCCAAGCAGGACGCGGTGATGCTGGCCACCACCGGCGCCCTGCAGCGCCACCTCGACCGCCTGGGCACCGGCGCGCAGGTGCAGCCCGGGGTGTGGTTCAACCAGTTCCGGGTGGACTGGCCGCAGGCCGCGGGCCGCGTGCTGATCGTCATCCCGACCCGGAACAAGGCGGACCTGCTGCGCACCGCTGTGGAGTCCGTCGAGCGCACCTGCCGGCCCGGCGACTACCGCCTGGTGGTGATCGACCACGAGTCAGACGAGCCGGAGACGCAGGCCTACCTGGAGCAGTTCGGGGTGCGCCACACGGTTATGCCGTATACCGGCCCGTTCAACTTCTCCGCCATGAACAACGCGGCGGTGGCACTGCACGGGGCGGACTCGCCGTTCGTGCTGTTCCTCAACAACGACGTCGAGGCGACGCAGGACGGCTGGCTGGACCGCATGCGGCGCCTGGCCGCGCGGGCCGACGTGGGGGCGGTGGGGCCGCTGCTGATGTATGTGGACCGCAGCGTGCAGCACGCCGGCGTGGTGCTGGGCTTCAACGACTCGGCCGAACACGCGTTGAAGTTCCAGAGCGTGTTCCTAGACGCCAACGGCGGCCCGGACACGCAGGGCCTGCAGGCCCGCCGCAACCTCGGCTATAACTGCGCGCTGACCTCGGTGCGCGACTACGCGGCGGTCACCGCCGCCTGCATGATGCTGCGGCGCAGCGTGTTCGACCAGGTCGGCGGCTTCGATGCGGATTTCGGCATCGGCTTCAACGACACAGATTTGTGCTTGCGCGTCGGCGAGGCGGGGTACCGCATCCTCTACGATGGCGCGACCATCCTGTATCACTACGAATCGGCCACTCGCAGCCAGACCAAGCAGGTGTTCCACCCGGAAGACACGCAGCTGATGATCGAGCGCTGGGGCAGGACGCTGACGTCGGGGGACGTGTTCTACAACCCGAACCTGAGCCTGACGACGCAGGACCACGTGCCGCGGGAGGATGACCGCTGCAGCGTCGTGCACCGGCCGAGGGCAACGAGGCTGGCTCTCAATAGGTTAAAGACAGGCCTTCTTCTCTGAAGAAGAGACGCAAACGGATTTTGCTGTCGCGAAGTTTCTGCAGCGTAAGTCTAAAGGAACGAAATTCCGAAGAGCGTGCGTCCCACGACGCTCGGTGCTCGTGGCCACCAGAAGATCAGCTTATACCACGGACTTAGATTTTAACCGCTCTTAAGCAAGCAAGGCCTTCTTTTTTGAAAAAAAGAAGCAAAAAACTTTTGTCTCCGCGGTTGCGGACTCATCAGGAGAGCGCGCGACAGCGGAGTCAAAAGTTTTGGGGCTGTCCCAGATCCGGTGTCGGTTGTTACGTTAGCGGTGATCCCGCGGT
>CAXUIR010000378.1:0-2921 GCA_964251005.1 uncultured Acetobacteraceae bacterium
GCCGCAGCAAAAGTTTTTTGCTGCTTTTTTTCAAAAAAGCAGGCCTTGCTTTCTTGCCTTCTCACGCATGGGAAAAAGCATGCCGTTGAACCTGATCGGCGCGGGTTTCGGCCGCACCGGCACGTTGTCGACCTTCGCAGCGCTCAATCGGCTCGGCTTCCCCTGCTACCACATGCGGGAACTCCTGCTGAACAAGGCTAACAAAAAGCACCTCTCCTTCTGGAGCAAGGTCGCGAAAACGCCGCCGGGCACACAGCACGACTGGCAGAAGGTGTTCGGCGGTTACTCCGCGACGGTGGACTTCCCGGCGTGCAGCGTCTGGCGCGAACTGCTCGTCGCCTACCCCGACGCAAAGGTGTTGCTGACGCTGCACCCGCGTGGTGCGGAAGCCTGGTACGACAGCGTAATCGACACGATCTACTTCACCGAGACGTTGTGGCAGTTCAAGGTTCTCGACGTGCTGACGATGTTTGGGGAAAGACTCGGCATCGTCGCGCGCGGGCTGTTGTGGGGGCGTGCGCTGAAGGGCGTGATGCACGACAAGGCCAAGGCGGTGGCGCGCTACAACGCCTACGTCGACGAGGTGAAGGCTGCCGTGCCGGCCGACAAACTTCTCGTCTTCACGGTCACCGACGGGTGGGCGCCGCTCTGTGCGTTCCTCGGCGTCGGCGTGCCGCCCGAGGCGTTCCCGAACCTCAACGACCGGGCGAGCATAAAGAGGTCGATCCAGGGCGTGGTGATCGGCTGCTACATGGCGCTCGGTGTCAGCTTCGTTGCGGTCGCAGCTGTGCTTGGCGGCATTTGGGTGGTGTTCTGATCCCGGCGGCGCGGCACCTCGAGTGGAAAAACACAAGGCAAGCGGTTCTTTTTTGAAAAAAAGAACCAAAAAACTTTGACTCCGCTGTCGCGCGCTCGCCGGACAGGACCGCGACAGCGGAGGCGAAAGTTTTTTGCTTCTTTTCAAAAAAGAAGGCCTCGCTTGCTTCGGAACGGTCAATCTCCAGGTCCGTCGGGATCAGATTGCCGCCAGGGCGGCATCTGAAACGGACACTGAAAAAGAACCGCTCGCTTACTGCGCCGGCGTCACCATCACCAGAACCGCCGGCACGCCCTGTACCTCCAGCGTGGAGACCGGCGGGTCCAGCCTCACGCGTGACACCAGCGCCACGTCGCCCAACCGTACCACCTGCCGGCCGGCACGCACCTGCCGGTCGGCCACGGACTGCAAGCCTGGCGCCGCCGCCAGGGCCACGTGGCCCGGCCTGCTTTGGCTGGCGTCGACCTGCAGCCCTGCGGTCAGATCTTGCGGCGAGATGCCCAGCGCCTCCAGCCGGCGCGGCGCGTAGTCGATGGCGACGCCCTGCTGGCGCAAGCCTTCCAGGGTCACCGCGGCCACGCCCGGACGGGCGAGAAGCTGCGCGCGCGCCGCCTCTGCCCGGTCGCGCAGGGCCGTAAGGCTGGTGTCTTGCAACACGACCGGCCCTGCTACCGTCGGTGATGCAAGCCCCGCCTGCCACGGCCGAGCCGGCTGCGCGACAGCAACAAGGCCGAGCGCCAACACGGCGCCAGCCAGGGTGGCGCAGGCGGTCAGGCGGCGGCTGCCGAGGGCGGAAGACTCGGCGGGGTGCAAAGCTTGGGACAGGAACACGGTGGCCTCCAGAGCGGTGCGTAACGCTCAGGACATTAGGTGACCAACGTTAACTTAACAAGGTTTATATTTCCGCTGCGCACATCGTCGGGCTGTGCATCCTGGTCAGCCCGGCCTCGAGCAGGTTGAGCGCCGTCTCGATCAGCGTATCCGGCGGCGTGTCCAGGTTGTCGCACTGGTCCAGCAACATGGCGGTGACGCCGTGCAGCGTGGCCCAGATGGCTTCGGCCACCGCGCAGGCGTCGCCGGCGGCAACGGTGCCGTCGCGCATCAGGTCGACCACCTTGTCCTGCAGGATGGCAAACGAGCGGTCGGCAATCTCCAGCGCGTGCGGCTTGGCCTCGGCGCGGCGGAACGCCCGGCTCATGAAGGTGAGGCGGTACTCGTCGGGGCGCTCCAGTCCGAAGGCGACGTAGGCGCGCAGGCCGGCGCGCAGGCCTTCGAGCGGCGTCTGGCCGTGGGTCCTGCTTCGCTCCAGCCGCTCCAGCAGCTCGGAGAACACGTCCTGCGCGATGGCGGCGAGCAGCGCGTCCTTGTCGGCGAAGTGCATGTACAGCGCGGTGGGCGAGACGCCGACGGCGGCGCCGATGCGCCGCATGGTGACGTGTGCGACACCCTCCTCGGCAAAAAGGTGCTTGGCGGCCTGCAGGATCTCGCCGCGACGGGAGGCGCCCTGGCCGCGGGGCTTGCGGCCTTGGCAGGCGACTAGGCTGGAGAGGCGGGTCATGGATTAACAGTGTTTAGTGGGACGTAGAAAAGCAAGGAAGCAGTTCTTTTTTGAAAAAAAGAACCAAAAAACCTTTACTTCCGCTGTCGCGGGCTCGCCGGAGAGGATCGGGACAGCGTAGGCAAAGCGGCTTGCCTATTCTCTTAGCAGCTCGTTCACCGCCGTCTTGGCCCGCGTCCGCGCGTCCACCCGCTTGACGATCACCGCGCAGGCGAGCCCAGGCCCCGCCGCCCCGTCCGGCAACGGCCGCCCGGGCAACACACCCGGCACCACCACCGCGTAGGCCGGCACCCGGCCGACATGCACCTCGCCGGTGGTGCGGTCGACGATGCGGGTGGACGCGCCGAGAAACACGCCCATCGAGATCACCGCGCCGCGTTCCACGATGACGCCCTCGGCCACCTCGGAGCGGGCGCCGATAAAGCAGTCGTCCTCGATGATGACCGGGTTGGCCTGCAGCGGCTCCAGCACGCCGCCAAGGCCGACGCCGCCGCTGATGTGGCAGTTCGCACCCACCTGCGCGCAACTGCCGACGGTGGACCAGGT
>CAXUIR010000379.1:0-2911 GCA_964251005.1 uncultured Acetobacteraceae bacterium
GCAGGGACAAAAGTCTTTTGCTTCTTTTCTTCAGAAAAGAAGGCCTTGCCTTCCTCGCTTGCGCAGCCCCGCCCGCACCACCATCGTGCATCCCAAGCACCAGCGGGAGACGCATCATGGACCAGCCGATCACCACGCCGGCCAGCGTCGAAATAGAGTTGCAAGGCGCGCTGGACCGCCAGAGACACGCGTTCGGCGCCGCCCCCTTCCCCATCGCTGCCACCCGCCAGGCCAAGCTGCGGCGCTTGGAAGCGCTGGTCCGACAGCACCAGGACGCCATCGTGGACGCGATCGGCGCCGATTTCGGCAACCGCTCCCGCGTGGAAACCCTGGTTTCCGAGGTGCTGCCGACCATCGGTGCCGCCGCCCACGCCCGCAAGCACCTGGCCGGCTGGATGAAGCCGCAGCGCCGCGCGGTGCCGATGAACTTCCAGCCCGGGTCCAACCGGGTCGAGTTCCAGCCGCTGGGCGTGGTCGGCGTGGTCTCGCCGTGGAACTACCCGATCTTCCTCACCCTCGGCCCGCTGGTCGACATCATCGCCGCCGGCAACCGCGCGATGATCAAGCCCTCGGAGCTGACGCCGGCCACCGGCGCGCTGCTGGCCCGCATGCTGGCCGAGGCCTTCCCGCCCGAGGAAGTGCTGGTGGTGCAAGGCGACGTCGCCGTCGGCCGCGCCTTTTGCGCGCTGCCCTTCGACCACCTGATCTTCACCGGGTCCACCGACGTGGGCCGCGAGGTAATGCGGGCTGCGGCAGACAACCTGGTGCCAATTACGCTGGAACTGGGCGGCAAGTCGCCGGTGATCGTGGCGGAAGACTACGCGACCGAGCAGGCCGCACGCTCGGTGGCGGTGGGCAAGTTCTTCAACGCCGGGCAGACCTGCATCGCGCCGGACTACGCCCTGGTGCCGGCGGGCCGCGCCGAAGCCTTCGCGCAGGGCGTGCTGGACGCCGCCGAGGCGATGTTCCCCACCATCAACGCCAACCCGGACTACACCGCGATCATCTCCGACCGCCACCACCAGCGCCTGACGGAGATGGTGGCCGAGGCCGAAGCCGCAGGTGCGACCGTGCTGCGCCACCGCGACACGCCGCACGGCAACGTCCGCCGCTTCTCGCCCACCGTGGTGCTGGACCCGCCGCTGGACGGCCGCCTGATGCGCGACGAGATCTTCGGCCCGATCCTGCCGGTGGTGCGCACCGGCGGCACCGACGACGCGATCGCGTTCGTCAACCGCCGGCCGCATCCGCTGGCGCTGTATGCCTACACGAAAGATGCGGGAACGGAGCGGCGCATCCTGGACCGCACGATTTCCGGCGGCGTTACGATCAACTCCACGCTGATGCATTGTGCGCAGGACGACCTGCCGTTCGGCGGCGTCGGGCCGAGCGGGATGGGCGCGTATCATGGGCGCGACGGCTTCGCCCGCTTCAGCCATGCGCGCGGGGTGCACAAGCCGGGGTTTTTCTCGGGGTTCGAGTATCTGCGGCCGCCGCATGGGGGGAAGACGCGGTTCGCGCTCAAGGCGATGGGGTTGAAGGTGCCGGAGTAAGGAAGCAAAAAGCTTTGTCTCGGCTGTCGCGGACCGCTGAAATGATGCGCCTCAGCTGCGACAAGAAACAAAAGTTTTTTGGTTCTTTTTTTCAAAAAAGAACTGCTTGCTTTATGCTCAGACGCACAAGAATCGGAGCAGGTGAGCGCAAACGTGGCCTGTTGCTTCAAACCAAAACGTCGTCTGATAGCCGCCAGACTGTCGGCGAACGTTGATTGCTATACCGCCGGCCTTGATGCTGACTCACAGAAAGCAAGCAGTCCTTTTTTGAAAAAAAGGACCAAAAAACTTTTGACTCCGCTGTCGCGCGCTCTCCGGATAGGTCCGCGACAGCGGAGGCAAAAGTTTTTTGCTTCTTTTTTTCAAAAAAGAAGGCCTTGCTTGCTTCGAAACGGTCAATCTCCAGGTCCTTTGGTATTAGCTCAGCATCGGAGCATAAGATGAGTAGGTCACGATTGACGCTCCGGGTGCTCGCCGTCTGGCTGTTCGCCTGGCCGGCCTACGCGGTCGGCTTCCAGGCGCATATGATCCCCGACGCCGGCAACCCGCCCATAGAAATCGGCATCTGGTATCCCAGCGACGCACCCGCCCAGTCGCAACGCCTTGGGCTGGAAACACAGACCGTGGCTGCCGGCGGTGCGGTCGCCGGGCGAAACCTGGCGCTGGTGGTGATGTCGCACGGCCAGGGCGGCATCTACTCCGGCCACGTCGACACCGCGCTGGCTTTGGCGCGCGCCGGCTTCGTCGCCGCGGCGCTCACCCACACCGGCGACAACTACCGCGACCAGAGCCGCGTGCTGACGGTCCAGGACCGCAGCCGGCAGCTGCGCGTGCTGACCGACTACATGCTGCATGACTGGCCGTTCCACGTGCAGGTCGATCCTAGCCGCGTCGGCGCCTTTGGCTTCTCCGCCGGCGGCTTCACCGTGCTGGTGGCGGCCGGCGGCGTGCCGGACATGTCCCGCGTAGCACCCTATTGCGCCACCCACGGCGCCGAGTTCACCTGCACGCTCGCCGCACGCAACCACGCCAGCCAGCAGACGGCAGCAGCAATCCCGGCGACGGCCTGGGTGCACGACCCGCGCATCCGCGCGGTGGTCGCCGCCGCACCGGCGCTCGGCTTCACGTTCGGCAAGACAGGATTGGCAGGCGTGCACGTGCCGGTGCAGCTCTGGCGCGCCGGACAGGACCACGTGCTGCCGCAGCCTGGTTACGCCCAGGCGGTGCGCGACGACCTCGCTGCGCCAGCCGAATACCACGTCGTCGCCGGCGCCGATCATTTCGACTTTCTCTCACCGTGCGACGCTGCGAAAGCGCGCATCGTACCGGTGATCTGTCAGAGCGCGCCGGGGTTTGAT
>CAXUIR010000380.1:0-2901 GCA_964251005.1 uncultured Acetobacteraceae bacterium
GCGCCTGGGCGAAGCTGCCGGAAAAGCACGCGGAGATGACGACCACCGTGGGCGCGCCGCCGCAACCGCGCACCAGTGCTGCGTCCAGCTTGCGCGGCGTCAGGAAGTCGTCGGTGTTGCTCAGATACAGCCCCTCGTTCCGGCCGCCGTGCGATGTGGCGAACACGAAGCAGCCCTGCCCTGCCGCGGGCCGCATCGCCGCCACCGCCGCCAGCACGTGGGCCAACGAAGCCGCGTGCGCACCGGCCGCCGAGGCGCTCAGGCGCTGCACGTCGGCGTTGTCCGCGTGCAGGCGGGCCTGCATGGCGCTCGCGGCGTTGTCGAACACCGGCAGGCTGTCGTCGCCGGCGACTAGCACGATCTTGTCGGACGCGTGCGCGAGGCCAAAAACCAGAAGAAAGGCAAGGCAAGCAGTTCTTTTTTGAAAAAAAGAACCAAAAAACTTTTGTCTCCGCTGTCGCGCGCTCGCCGGAGACTCCCCGACAAGGAGCAAAAGTTTTTTGCTTCTTTTTTTCCAAAAAGAAGCGCTTGCCTTGCTCATGCCGCCACAGCCTCGCTTACTTGCGCACGCACGCACACATACGTCAGAACCAGCCCCAGCACCGCCGGCAGCACCACCAGCGAGGGCGCCTGCCGGCACAGCAGCGCCAGCCCGGCCGCCGTCAGGCAGCCGCCGAACGCGCCGGCGTCCCACGCCGCCTCCATGGCGATGTGGAAGCGGAACGCAGCGCCCGACAGCTTCGCCCGGTCGTACATGAAGCTCATCAGCACCGGCATGTACACCGCACCCACTGCCGCGGCGCTCAAATTGGCCGCCACCGCCGTCCACACGGACAGTGACGCCGCACCGCGCGCCGCCACGCTGGCCGCCATCATCAAGCAGACAGCGCCCAGGTAGGCACCGCGCCGCCCGCGGTCGATCCCGCGCCCGCAGAGGTAGCTGCCGGCCGCACCCACCATGCCGGAAGCGGCCGCGGTGGCGCCCAACGCCGCGTAGTGCGAGCCGAGTGCCACGAACAGCACCATCGGCCAGGCGAACATGGTGCCGGCGCTGAGCCAGCCGTCGCCGGCAAACGCCGTGAACGCCCGCCTGTCGAGCCCGCGAAAGACGTCGCGCGCGGCAGACACCGGGCCAGCCGGCAGGTCGCCCAGCAGGCACAGCGGCACCACGGCCAGCAGGCCCAGCGCGCAGCCCAGGCCGAACTCGGCGGCCGCTCCCCAGCGCACCAGCAGCCAGGCGCCCAGCAGCGGCGCGGTCACGTTGGCCAGCGCGGTAATCGTCATGCGCAAGCCCACCTGGCGGCCGCGCGCACCGTCCTCGCAGGTGATGGCGGTGGCCGCGTGGTAGACCGGCCAGAACAGCGCCTCTCCCAGCGCCACGCACAGGATCCACAGCCCGAAACAGCCCGGGTTGGCGGCACCCATCAGCGGCAGGAACTGCAGCGCCATCAGCGCGGTGCCAAGCCGCAAGGCCGCCGGGTAGCCGGCACGGCGCACCACGCGCAGGCAGACGAGCCGGAAGCCCGAGCGCACCGCGAGGTACAGCGCGTAGGCAGCCAGGGCGGCGGACAGGCTGAAGCCGCTGCGCAGCAGGTAGGCGCCGATGAAGCCGGCGGTGAGCGAGACGCCGGACTGGAACAGGGCGAAGTGGGCGAGCAACAGGTCCTGCTGGCGGAAGGTCGTTCGCATGCTTGTACTCACTTCGTGTCTTCGCGATAGCAAGCAAGCAGTTCTCTTTTGTAAAAAAGAACCAAAAAACTTTTGTTTCCTGGTCGCCGGCTGTGGGAGTGTTGCGACAGCGCGGGCGAGTGCTTCGGTGCAACATACTGGTCAGCGACGACCAAAGATCGACGTCGCTGCCCAGGATTGCATCTCGGTTTCCCTGCGCACTGCCGCCCCGCGCGCAGCGGCGGATCTGAAAGTCGCGTGACGTCCGGGCACGCTGATCGGCAATCGCTACTTTCCTGCAAAAAGCAGCCAGAATCTTCGTTACTCTGTCGCGGACTCTGCCGCCGCACGCACCTCAGGGAGCAAAAGTTTTTTGGTTCTTTTTTCAAAAAGAACCGCTTGCTGGCCTACCAACGTTTCCAGACCTACGCGCTCGCCCGATCCAGCCGCAACGTCATGCAGTAAGCCCCGCCCCCCGACAGGATGAACGGGTCCAGGTCCACGTCGCGCACCGTGTATCCGCGCGACTGCAGCAGCGAGCGCACGTGGTCCGGCGCCCGCGCCATCACCACGTCGCGCGCGATGTTGACCGCGTTGACGCAGAACGCCGCCGCGTCCTCGGCGCTCGCCTCCAGGCGCTGCGCGGGGGCGACGTGCGCGTGGATCAGCGCCAACGCCGCGTCGGTAAAGGCTGGCGGGTAGAACAGCACGTCGCCGCCGGAGAGCGGGCAGAAGCAGGTGTCGAGGTGGTAGAAGCGGTTCGTCGCGAGCTCCAGCGGCACCACGTTCTTTTCGAAGAACCGCGCCACCTCGTCCGTCGCAGCGCGCACCGAGCGCTGGCCGTAGCCGCACCAGAACAGCTGCCGCGTGCGGTCCCAGATGGCGTCGCCCGCACCTTCCTGGAAGCAGCCCTCGGGGAAGATGGCGACTTCGTCGAGCAGGCCGCGCGCCTGGAAGTCCTGCAACGCGGCGAGGTAAGGCGCCTCCTCGCCCTGGCGTTCAGCGCAGGCGAAGCGGGCGACGATGGCGCGCCGGTCCAGCACCACGGCGGCGTTGGCGGGGAACACCATGTCCGGCTGGCCGGGCACGCCGGGCACCACCTGCAGCGTGGCGCCGGCCGCGGTCAGCGCGCGGCACAGGGCGTTGAAGCTGGCGCGCGCGTCGGCGAGGTGGCCGGCCGGGTCGGCCGCCCAGTCGCCCGGCTTCATCCAGGGGTTGATGACGTAGCTGACG
>CAXUIR010000381.1:0-2861 GCA_964251005.1 uncultured Acetobacteraceae bacterium
GAAGCAAGCGCTTCTTTTTCGAGAAAAAGAAGCAAAAAGCTTTTGCTATGGCTGTCGCGGACGGCTGAAACGACACGTCTTTCGGGTCTTTTTACACAAAACGACTGCTACCTCGGCTTCGTAATTTTTCGTTGCAAAAGCGTCACCACTGCGGCCTGGTTTTGTCCTATCCCGTGCCCCCTGTATACCAACCACTCAAGCCCAGAGCGGCAGAGGAGTTGACATTGGCACTGGAAGTGGGACGCCTGCTGGACGGCGACCAGCGCGAGCTGTTGGCGGAATGGTCACACATCCTGCGTAACGACGGCCTGGTCGGCAGCAGCCGCATCAACGAGGCCGAGCTGCAGACGCAATGCCGCGACTTCCTCGGCGCCCTGCGCCACGCGCTGACCGGCGGCGGCCCGGTGGACGTGCAGTCCGACCGCTTCGCCGGCGTGCGCGACCTGCTCGGCGACATCTCCCGCGACCGCGCCCTGCAGGGCTCCAGCTCCAGCGAGACTGCCACCTTCGTCTTCGCCCTCAAACGCCCGCTGTTCGAGCGCGCCCGCCAGGCCCTCTCCGGCAGCGCCGACGCGCTCGCGGAAGGCTTCTGGGCGATCAGCGAGCTGCTCGACCAGCTCGGCCTCTACACCACCGAGGTGCACCTCAAGAGCCGCGAGGAGGTGGTCGCCCGCCAGCAGGAGGAGATCAGCGAGCTCTCCACCCCGGTGGTCAAGCTGTGGGACGGCATCCTCGCTTTGCCGCTGATCGGCACGCTGGATTCCGGGCGCACCCAGGTGATCATGGAGACGCTGCTGCAGGCCATCATCGACCAGGGCGCCGACATCGCCATTATCGACATCACCGGCGTACCCACCGTGGACACCCTGGTCGCCCAGCACCTGCTCAAAACCGTGGCCGCGGCCCGGCTGATGGGCGCGGACTGCATCGTCTCCGGCATCCGCCCGCAGATCGCCCAGACCATGGTCCACCTCGGCGTCGAGCTGAACGTCGTCTCCAAGGCCTCGCTGGCCGATGCCCTGGCGCTCGCCCTGCAGCGCACCGGCCGCAGCGTGGTCCGCAGCAAGGCCGCCGCCACGCCGGCCCGAAGCATCGCCGCGCCAGCGCGGAGCTGACTCGTTGGACCGCATCCCCATCCTCAAGCTCGGCCGCGCGCTGCTGGTCACCATCCAGGTGGACATGCACGACCGGCTGGCCATGGCGCTCGAGGAGGACCTCTCCGCCCGCATCGTCGCCACCGGCGCGCGCGCCGTGCTGATCGACATCTCCGGGCTGGAGATCGTCGACTCCTTCATGGGCCGCATGCTCGACAGCATCGCCGCCGTCTCCCGCCTGCTGGACGCCGATACGGTGGTCGTCGGCATGCGCCCGGCGGTGGCCATCACGCTGGTCGAACTCGGCCTGACGCTGACCGGCGTGCAGACGGCCCTGAACGTGGAGCGCGGCATGACGCTGATCGGCCACCGCCTGACCGGGTCGGGCGACGACCTGGCCGATGCCTCCGGGGAGCTCGATGAGCACGACGACGAATGACGTGCTCGCCATCCGGACCTCGCAGGACGTGGTGCGGGTGCGCCAGGAGGTCAGGACGCGCGCGGTGGCGGCCGGCTTCGGCCTCGTTGACCAGACCAAGATCGTCACCGCGGCCAGCGAGCTGGCGCGCAACACGCTCGACTATGGCGGCGGCGGCACCTGCACCATCGAGCTGCTGCAGACCGGCAAGCGCCGCGGCGTGCGGCTGACCTTCGAGGACCAGGGGCCGGGCATCGCCGACCTCGAGCTGGCGCTGAAGGACGGCTACACCACCGGCGGCGGGCTCGGGCTCGGCTTGAGCGGGGCGCGCAGGTTGTCCAACGAGTTCGAAATACATTCTGTGGTGGGACAGGGTACGCGGATATCGATCGCAAGGTGGAAGTGAGGCAAGCAAAGAAACTTTCGACTCCGCTGTAGCGGGGCGCGCGGGGGCGGGCCCCCCCAAAAAACATTGTCCCCCCGGGGGGGGGGGGGGGGGGGGGGCCCCCCGCGCACAGCGGAGTCAAAAGTTTTTTGGTTATTTTTTTCAAAAAAGAACTGCTTGCGTTCTTCTAATGCGAGCCATCCCCGTCCAGGACCAATCCCAGGTCTCCGAAGCCCGCCGCGCCGCCGTGGCCCTTGCCCAGCGGCTCGGCTTCGACGAGCAGGATGCCGGCCGCGTCGCCATCGTCGCCACCGAGCTCGCCACCAACCTCATCAAGCACGCCGGCGGCGGCGAGCTGCTGGTCGGCAGCTACGAGCACGGCCTGGAGTGCCTGGCGCTGGACCGCGGGCCCGGCATGGCCGACCTGCCCGCCAGCCGGCGCGACGGCCAGTCCACCGCCGGCAGCCCCGGCCTCGGCCTCGGCGCCATCGCCCGTCTGTCGCAGGAGCTCGACATCTACTCACGGCCGCGGCAGGGCACCGCCATCCTCGCCCGTCTGCGGCCGGCCCCTCTGCAGCAGGCCCCTCTGCAGCAGGCCCGGGCGCAGCCGCCGGACGAGGCGCTGTGGGGCGCCGTCAGCATTCCCAAGACGGGCGGAGAGGTGTGCGGCGACGCCTGGTCCGTGCAGCCGCACGAAGGCGCGCTGCGGCTGCTGGTGGCCGACGGCCTGGGCCACGGGCCGCACGCGGCCGACGCCGCCAACGCCGCGGTGCGTGCTTTCGCCGACCACCACGTGCGGGCACCCGGCCCCTGTATCGAGCACATCCACCTCGCATTGCGGTCCACGAGAGGGGCGGCGGTGGCGGTGGCCGACCTGGACCCGGAGCGCGGCAGCGTGGTGTTCGCCGGCATCGGCAACATCGCCGGCATCCTCTACGCCGGCACCGCGCCGCCCCTCTCGTGG
>CAXUIR010000382.1:0-2823 GCA_964251005.1 uncultured Acetobacteraceae bacterium
GCGACAGCGGAGTCAAAAGTTTTTTGGTTCTTTTTTTCAAAAAAGGACTGCTTGCCTTCTGTGAGAAAGCATCAAGGCATGGCCTGGGTTGCGGTTCTGCATTCCGGGACAGCAACACTTCGGAGATCGGCGTTTCTCCACGCGCGCGCCGGCAGATTGCTCCGCGACAGCGCTGACAACGTCTTTTTGCTTCTTTTTTAAGAAAGAAGCGCTTGCTTTTGTCCTACGTCCAGTAAAGCACGCGCGCCCGCGGCAAATGCCGCCGCAAGGACCCTTCCAGCGCGCCCCGCATCTCCGTCATCTGCTCCTTCGGAAACACCCACTTCACCGACCCGAACTTCGTCGTCTTCCGCGTCCGTGCCGCCTCGTCCATCTCCAGGCTGCTGCCCGGGTACCACCCCACCAGCACGTCTTTCGACTTCGGTGTGAACCGGTGGGTGATCAGCTCGGCCGTCAGGTCCACGCCGGACACACCGTCGAGCGCTTCTGCCACGTTGGCGAACAGCAGGTCGTAAGCCGCCGCCCAGTCCGGCACCCGCATGATCGGCGCCACCGTCAGCCCAACCGGGTAGCCGGCCTGTGCCATCGCCCGCAGCGCGGCCAGCCGCTCGCGCATCCGCGGGGCGCCGCCCTCGTGCCGCTCGGCGGACGTCGCGTTCACCGAGAAGCGCACGCGCGTCCGGCCGTTATGCGCCAGTCCGAGCAGCGGCTCCACGGCCGCAAACTTGGTGGTGAAGCGCAGCTGCACCGGCGCGTTCCAGGCGCCGAAGCGGGTGATGCAGGTGGCCAGCGCCCCGGTCAGGTGCTCGATGGCCAGCGGGTCGGTGTAGCAGGAGCACTCGAAGGTGGTGCCTTCAGCCGAGCGCGCGGCCGACGCGGACGTGACCTTTCCCTGCCCCACCGCCGGCGGCAGTTCGGCCAGGATCTCGCCCAGGTTCGCGTAGACGCGGATGATCGGCGGCCCGGCGAGAGATCCTGCAAGGTAGCAATAGCTACAATGCGCCGGGCAGCCCTCCGCCAGGTCGAAGCGCCAGTCGGCACTCGGCGGAATCGCCTGTAGCCTGCGCCGGCTAGGGCTTGCGGTGACGATGGCCATGGTGGTCTTGGCGTCGCGGTAGCTGTCCGGCAGCCCGGCCAGCCGGTCGGATTTCAGCTGCACCAGCTCGGCGCCGGCGGCACGCGCGCGTTCCGCCATCGCCGCGCCTTCGGGGAAGGCCAGGGCGGACGGCGTGGCGAGCACGCGCTTGGGTGTCCAGGGTCGGATTGCCATCCACGCCAGATGGTCCGCCCGGCGCGCGCCGGCAGAGGCGTCGCACATCAAGTGCTGGACACCTCGAACGCTCACCGGAGCGTGATGTAACACGATTGCACAGGGATGCCTGGGCCGCACCGACCAGGTTTGACTCCTGGCCCCCGGAAAAGAAAGCAAGGCCTGCTTTTTTGAGAAAAAAGCAGCAAAAAACTTTTGTCCGTGCTGTCGCGGAGTTTCCTCCAGCGCGTACCCCAGGGAACAAAAGTTTTTTGGTTCTTTTTTCAAAAAAGAACCGCTTGCTTTCTCTGTCACAGGTCAGAACCCTGAAGGCCGTATCTGGGCTCGGCTGTTCGTGCTCGCCATCCAACTCGTGGAACTTGCTCGTGCTCCCGCAACGACCTATGCTTCGCGCCGGTGACCGTCTCGCGCATGCACCACTGTCAAACCGGAAGGGTCGCCGTCTCAACACGCAGCAAAATCACGCGTCTCGTTTCGATCCACCCGCCTGAAGGCTGACTGACGCACAGCACGCAATCCTTCCTGAAAAAAGGCGTTAATACTTTCCTGCATGAAACCGTGTGTAAGTCAGAACACGTAAAAGCGCCGAGGCGGAGCGGAGATAAAATTTTCGCTGTTCTTTCAAAGTCGGCCTGTCTTGCTCTGACCAGATCAGCCCAGACGCAGGCTGACACGTAAACCACCCCATCTTCGTCGCGAGGAAAACATGGCCCTGACCCGCCAGGTCATCACAGCGCTCAACAACGACGGCACCGACATGCTCGGCACGCGCAACGTGGCGATCAAGATCGTCGACGAAAGCATCGTGTCCGGCTCGCTCCTCACGGTGGAGTCCAACCATTTCTGCATCCTGAAATCCCGTGGCGCCGTGCTGCAGGTCTACGAGACCGGCCAGTACGCGCTGGTCACGCCGGATAAGCCCCTGGTCGGCTCCGTCGTGCAGGGTTTCTTCGGCGGCGCATCCCCTTGGGTCTACGAGGTCATCTACGTCAACCGCAGCAAGCTGCTGGTGCGCAGCACCGGCACCGCCACCAGCGCCGAAATGGCCGAAGTCGCCTACGTGGCCGACTACTACATCCACGTGGACAGCAAGGAGGCCGCGCTAGACCTCATTACCCACCTGCCGTTTAACGGCCGGGTGATCGACACCAAGGAGATCGCCGACTACGCAGGTCCGGCCATCGAACAGGCGATCAACCAGGTGATCCAGGTCACCAAGCTCGAAAACATCAACGAGCACATCAACGAACTCCGCGAGGGCGTAAAGCAGCACCTGACGGAGTTCCTCAAAGTGTTCGGCATCCTGCTCAACGACCTAAAAATCCTGATCCTGCCGAAGGACGAGCGGATGCGCGAGCTGATCTCGCTGCAGGCCATCGGCCTCTCGCCCATCGAGGCGGTGCGCTACTACCTCGCACTGCGCATGGCGGAGAAGGGGCTGGTCTCCGCCCCCAACGCCGCAGCCGGCGTCGCCTTTCAGGTCGGCGGCGCGCAGGTGGGCACCTACCCGAGCGTGGACAGCCGCCTGGACAAGTCCTGATGGCGGAGAGCGC
>CAXUIR010000383.1:0-2820 GCA_964251005.1 uncultured Acetobacteraceae bacterium
ATTCGGTGTATGGAACGACCCGTCGCCCCCGCCGGTTCTGCCGTGCCCGATGCCCTGGACCTGGCCGGCGCGGTGTGCGCCCGGGTGTGCCACGACCTGGCCGGCACGCTGGGGGCGATGGCCGGCATGCTGGACCTGGTGGCGGAGACGCAGGATGCAGAGGCGCTGGAGCTTGCCGGCAGTTGCGCGCGCGAGCTGACGGCGCGCTTGCGGCTGCTGCGCGCGGCCTGGGGGGCGGACACCGAGGTGGGCGAGCTCGCCTTGCTGGCGCAGGGCTTGCCGGGGGCGGAGCGACTGAAGGTGGACCTCGACGGCCTGGCAGAGCAACGGCCAGCGATGCGCCAACTGACTGCGAGCCTGATGCTGGTGGGGGCCGGTGCGATGCCGCGCGGCGGCAGCCTGCGTGTGACGGGTGGCGACCGTGGGCTGGTGATCGAGATGGAGGGGCTGCGAGCGGCGTGGCCGCCGGCGCTGCTGGAGGAGACTCAGGCTGGTGCGGGGCTGGAGCCGCGGGCGGTCTCGGCGCTGATGGCGCGGCTGCAAGCTCGGGCGCTTGGGTTGGTGCTTGACGTGGCTTTGCCTGGCAGGCTGGAGGCGAAGTAGGCCAAGTCTGAAGAGCAGCGGTGGCAGTCATCTGACTCGGCTTGGTCATGCGCCAGCATGCGGCGCGACGACGCTCCGGTGCTCGACAAACTACGCCAGCTTACCCGCCGGGCGCTTTCGAAAGGGGATTAGAAAGCAAGCACTTCTTTTTCTGAAGAAAAAGATGCAAAAAGCCTTTATCTCTGGCTGTCGCGGTTATTTCCGGTGAGCGCGCGACAGCGGAAGCAAAAGTTTTTTGGTTCTTTTTTTCAAAAAAGAACTGCTTGCCTTGCCTCCCTTCAGTCCGACATGGCGCAGTCCATGCACGATCTCACCCGCGACGCCGGCCTCGCCGCGCTTGATGCCGCCGTGCCCATGCTCGGACGCCGCTACGCCGACCACCGCAATACCGACCGCGGCCCGGACGCGCCGGCCACGACCTCCGTGCTGTCGCCCTACCTGCGCCGTCGGTTGGTGCTGGAGCAGGAGGCGGTGAGCGCGGCCTTGTCCGCCCACGGTGAAGGGGCGACGAAATACGTGCAGGAGGTGTTCTGGCGCAGCTACTTCAAAGGTTACCTGGAGACCCGGCCTTGGGTCTGGGCCGACTACAAGCGGTTGGTCGAAGAGGGGCGGCAGGACCTCGCGGCCTCGTCAGGCCTGCGGACGGCCTACCGCGAGGCAGTGGAAGGGCGCACCGGCATCGACGCGTTCGACGATTGGGCGCGCGCGTTGGTGGCGCAGAACTGGCTGCACAACCACACCCGCATGTGGTTCGCCAGCATCTGGATCTTCACGCTGCGGCTGCCCTGGGCGTTGGGGGCGGACTTCTTCATGCGCCAACTGCTGGACGGCGACCCGGCCAGCAACACGCTCTCCTGGCGCTGGGTGGCGGGGCTGCACACGCGCGGCAAGCCTTATGCGGCGCGAGCCGAGAACATCCGCCGCTATACCGACGGCCGGTACGACCCGCACGGGCTAGACGAGGCGCCGGAGCCGTTGAGCGAGGCAGAGGCCAAAGCGGCAGTGCGCGTGCCGGCCGCAGAGGCGGCGCCCGCGGGCGAGGTGACGCTGTTGCTGCACGTGGACGACCTAGCGCCGGAGACGCTGGAGTTGGGCGGCGCGCGGGTAGTCAGCGTGTCCGGGTTTGCGGCGCACTACGAGGGGGCGGCCGAGGTGGTTTGCCGGGCAGACGACCGGGCCTTGGCGGACGGGCTGGCCAGGGCGGCGGCATATTTCGGCTGCCCGATTGCTGAGCCGGCACCGGGTTTGCCGGTGGTGACGCCTTGGGCGCCCGTCGGGCCTTCTGCCGAGGCGTTACCGGCGGCGTCGCGCGTGCGCAGAGCGTGGGACGATGCCGTGTGGCCGCACAGCACGAAGGGGTTCTTCAAGGTGAAGGAGGCGATCCCGTCCGTGCTGGAGACGCTTCGCCTGACGTGACACGGTTGCCGGTTTTCGTGCTCGTGGCAGGCTCGGGGCGCGATGTCTCCGGGAGACTGGAAGGAAGGCAAGGTCTTCTTTTCTGAAGAAAAGAAGCAAAAGACTTTTGGTTCGGCTGTCGCGGTATTTTCCTGCAAGGGGCGCGCAAGGGAGCAAAAGTTCCTGGTTCTTTTTTTCAGAAAAGAACTGCTTGCCTTGCTTTCAGACGTCAGCACCGCCGTTCGTACTCGACTCTGAGCGTCGACCGCCTGAGGCCCTGGCCGGCTGGCGCCTTGCCGACGCGGCCCGCAGGTCAAATGCGGCCCGAGATGCCGCGCCGGTCTTCCCTTGCAAAAAGCCGGGTTTTCCCGCATTTGCTGCCCAGATACATCACCGGGCCATGAGCAGGCGCGCTGGACAGGGGTCCGGCCAGCGCCCGTCATGGCATGGAGGCCACCCCGTGTCCACGACCGACCTGAACAAGCTACGCAACATCGGCATCACCGCCCACATCGACGCGGGCAAGACGACGACGACCGAGCGTATCTTGTATTACACGGGCGTGTCGCACCGCATCGGCGAAGTGCACGACGGCAACACCACCACCGACTACATGGAGCAGGAGCGTGAGCGCGGCATCACGATCACCTCCGCCGCGGTGACGTGCGAGTGGAAGGACCACCGCATCAACATCATCGACACGCCCGGCCACATCGACTTCAACATCGAGGTGAACCGCTCCTTGCGCGTGCTGGACGGCGCCATCTTCATCATCGAGGGCGTGGCCGGCGTGCAGCCGCAGTCCGAGACCAACTGGCGCCT
>CAXUIR010000384.1:0-2810 GCA_964251005.1 uncultured Acetobacteraceae bacterium
GGCAGGGTGAGGGCGGGCAGGCCGGCTTCGGCGCGGCCGGCGTTGGGCGCGCTCTGCGGCAGCTCGGCGGGTGCCGGTGCGGGGTGCAGGGCGGCGCCGCAGCCGAAGCAGTAGGTAAAGGCCTGCGGCAGCGGGCCGCGGCAGACGGCGCAGACTTGTCCGGTGACTAGGGGACGCGTTGGGCCAGTCTTCGGCCGCAGCGCGGTGAGGTCGTCGCGCGCGGTGTCGTAGCTGCGCGCGCCCACCGTCACGCGGTCGAAACCGGCGCCGGGCGCGCGGTGCCAGGCTTCCGCCCAGCCGCCGTAATCGACCTGCCAGGTGTCGTCGGGCACTGCCTAGCGCCGCTGACGCGAGGCGCGGGCCGAGCCGAGTGTGACTAGGAAGACGATCAGCAGCACGGTGTCGAGCACGCCAGCGGGGATGACCACCGCGAGCACCGTCCAGTAGCTGCCCAGCGAGCAGACGATGACGGTGGCACCCAGCGCCAGCAGGAAGAGGTAGAACGCGGTGCCGGCGCCGCGCGACTTGCCCAGGTCGGCGAACTGCGCCACCAGCGACTGGGTGAGCATGCGCCGCGCGAAGACCAGCAGCCCCGCCCAGACCAGCACCAGCAGCACGGCGATGACGATCTGGGTGGAGGACAGCGCCGGCAGAACGGTCGGCAGTGCCGGCGGCCTGGGTGCCACCTGCGTGGACTGCGCGGCGGGGGGCTGGGCCGGCGCGGCGCTGGGCGGCGGTATGTTGATGTCCGGCCCGGCGTTGGGCACCGGCGCGGGCGCGTCTTGCTGCGGCTGGGGTTGCGTCTGCGCGTGGTGCTTGTGGGAGGGTTGCATGGTGGTCTCCGACCGTGCCGGGGTTGCGCGCATTTGTAGAGCATCATCTGCCAGCGGGGTCGCCCGTCGGATGCAGATGTTCGCCGGAACATAGAGCTGGGGGGTTTTCCGGCCTGCTTATACCGGCGGCTCTGGACGCCCGCCCTGCGACGTCCGGCAAGGAAGGCAAGGCCTTCTTTTCTGAAGAAAAGAAGCAAAAGACTTTTGTCCCTGCTGTCGCGATGGTTCTGCAGCGCGCACTCAAGGGAACAAAAGTTTTTTGGTTCTTTTTTTCAAAAAAGAACCGCTTGCTTGCTATGACCGGCCAACATCGATCCAACGAGGTCGGAGCACGCACTAGCCGGCGGGCGCGATCTTCGGCGCGCCCAGCAGGCGGCCGGTGACGACGACGCGGGTGCCGGCGCGCGAGCGGATGGTGGTGGAGCGGAACGGCCGCACGGCGACGCGCATGGTCTCCTGGCCCACCGGCACGCTGTAGGTGCGCTCGCGCGTGCAGGCGATCCAGGTGCCCAGCCCGGCCAGCAGGGCGGCGGCAGCGGCGGCCAAAGCGAGGATCAGGGGCAGCGGCGAAAAGGCGACGTTCATCGTTACCGGCACGTCCGTGGCGGCCTGGGTCACCGCTTCGTCTCCGAGGAACACCGCGGGCAGGGCGGCGGGCAGCGCGTCCGGACGTTGGCCGCCGGTCACCTGGCTGGACGCGGCCTCCGCGTCGTTGCCGAACAGGTCGCGCATCTTGGCGACGAAGGCGGGCTGCAGGGCGAGCTGCACGCCGGTCAGCTGCAGGCGTAGCTTGCCGTGCAGTTGGGCGGCACCCTGCAGCAGGCCGGCGAGCCCGGGCGGCCGGGGCACCGCCGGGACGGCGAGCTGCACGTGGACGCGCTCCAGCGTCTCGTCGGGGCCCATCGCCGCGATGGTGTCCGGCGTGATCGAGGCGGCCACACCTTCCGAGCCGGGCTCGGCGACCCAGGCGGCTTGCAGGTGGGCGTGGCCGATCACCTGCGGGTAGTAGGTGCTGGTCAGGCGGGCGGGGATGTCGATGCTTGCGGCCTGGCCGTGCAGGCCGTCGATGACGATGGTGCTGCCCTGGCGCGAGAGGCGCACGTCGCCGGTGCCGGCGCCGGTGAGCGTGAGGGTGACCGGGTCCAGGCTCAGCGGCTTGAGGCGCACCGGCTTGGCCGGCAGCAGACGGCGCATGGCGGCGGATCGGGTGGCGCTGTCCAGCCAGCCGGCCGCCTGCTGGCCGTAGGCGATGCCGTAGACCACCAGGCCTCTCTCGCTAAAGGTGGGTCCGCGGGCGGGCAGGCGTAGCGGGTAGGCGACCACCTCGGTGATGAAGCCGGACGCGGTCAGCAGCGTGCTGAAGCGCGTGGTGTTCTCGATGACGTGCTGGTCGTTGCTGCGGGAGTTTTTGTTGTTGGTGACCATCCAGATCACCCCCGGGGCGCGGGCGAGCAGGTTGGGGATGGTGTCGGACAGGGCGCCGTTGTAGTCGGCATCGGTGTAAAGGCCGTCCGCACGTCGCGGCAGGTCGAGATGGGACAGCGCACCGGACAGGCCGTCGGCGGTCAGCTTGCCGGCGTAGAGCGGCAGCGGCGACGGCCGGCCGGGGGACGGGGCGGCCGGGGTGGATGACGCGGTCGTGATGTCGGCGTCCGGCAGGGCGGAGGCCTCGATGAAGGCGCGCAGCAGGGGCAGGAACGGCGTGCCTGGGTCGCGGTAGAACGGCTCCATCCAGCCGCTGTTCTGGATCAGGTAGACCTCGCGGGGGACGGCGTCGGCTGCGGTTTGCGCGGGTGCGGGCGACGCCGACAGCGCGCAGGCCGCAACGGTGGCCAGGCGTGCCGCCGCCGCGCTTATCGGACCGAGACGAGCGCGCCACGTCCGACGAACGTGTGTCGACATTGCTCCATCCGAGTGGGACATCATCGGCGCAGACAATCCCATCTTGCAGCCCAGGTCCACAGTGCAGGCAGGCAT
>CAXUIR010000385.1:0-2795 GCA_964251005.1 uncultured Acetobacteraceae bacterium
TCCCTGGAGTACACGCTGAGGGAAGCTCCGCGACAGCCGTAGCAAAAGTTTTTTGCTGCTTTTTTTCAAAAAAGCAGGCTTGCTTTCTAGCCGCCGTTTATCTCCATCCCGCAAGCGCCCGCTACGCTCGGCTTGAAGCACCAACTTGCAGCGTCAGAGACACCGCAATCCTGATCTCGACCAAAGAACCAAAACGGGCGCATCGGCCTTCCAACACGGACAACTCTGCAAGCGCCCGCAACGGATTTTTGCCTCAACCCGTAGTCAGGTTCCCGCCCGTAGTGTCTGACACCGCAACGCGCACCAACGAGAAGCTCGGCTTGGCGGCCGTCTGCTGCCTAGCCACGCTCGCCGGCGCGGTTGATGCGTGCGGTCTGTCGTTGTTGCACGACCTCTACGTCTCGTTTATGAGCGGCAACACCACGTCGCTCGGCGCCGCCGTCGCCAAAGGCGATCTGCCGCGCGCCGGCCTGATCGTCCTCATCCTCGCGGCGTTCGTCGGCGGCGCCGCGTTCGGCACCATCGCGGCCGTGCTTGCCGGGCCGCGGCGCTTGTCCGTCATCCTTGCACTCACAGCACCTTTGCTCGCAGTTCCCAGCCTTACCACGCACGGCGAGGCCGTTGCCTTGACGTTTGCGATGGGCATGCTGAACGCATCGATGCAGCAGGCCGGCCCCGTTTCCGTCAGCGTCACCTACGTCACTGGCGCGCTCGTCAAGCTCGGCCGGGGCCTCGGCATGCTCGCGGTCGGCCAGCCAGGCAACGCGGACTGGCTGCTGCAGGCGGTTCCCTGGCTGGGACTGTTCGCCGGCGCCGTCATCGCCACGTTCGGCCTGAACGCGCATCGCGGCATGACGTTTGCTGGACTTCCGGTCACTGCGCTGCTCGCCGCAATCATCGCCTGGCGCGTAATCCCCGCCAAGGCCATCAGTTAAGCGCCAACCAGGCCAGTCCGCGACAGCCAAAGCAAAAGTTCTTTGCTTCTTTTTTTCAAAAAGGAAGGCCTTGCTTCCTTATCTCCGGTGAACAATGCCTTCCCCAAACGCCACCACGCTGCTCCCCACGTACAGCCACCAGCAGATCATCCGCGTCATCACCGGCGTCATGCTGTGCGTGTTGCTCGCCGCCCTGGACCAGACTGTCGTAGTCCCCGCGGTCCCCGCCATCGCCGCCCAGCTCGGCGGTTTCGGCCACCTGTCCTGGATCGTCACCGCCTACCTGCTCACCTCCACGTCCGCCGCGCCGATCTACGGCAAGCTATCCGACATGTACGGAAGGCGCAGGCTGTTGCTGACCGCGCTGGCAGTGTTCAGCGCCGCGTCCGTGCTGTGCGCGCTGGCGCAGTCCTTCCCGCAGCTGATCGCGGCGCGTGCGGTGCAGGGGATCGGCGGCGGCGGGCTGATGGCGATGGCGTCGGCGGTGATCGCCGACGTGGTGGCGCCAGCCGAGCGCGGCCGCGACCCGGGATACCTCGCGGCGAGGTGGGGGGTGGCTTCCGTCGGCGGCCCGGTGCTGGGCGGCTGGGCTACCGACCACCTGTCCTGGACCTTCGTCTTCTGGGTCAACGTGCCGCTGGGCCTGGCGGCCACCTGGCTGTGCGACCGCGCGCTGCGCGAACTGCCGGTGCGCGGCGGCGGCGGCCGAATCGACATCGTAGGGGCGGCGCTGCTGACCTGTGCGGTGGCCGCCCTGCTGATGGCGCTGAGCTGGGGCAGCGCGCCGCCGGGCTGGTCGTCCGGCCCGGTGCTGGGCCTGCTCGCCGCCGCGGTCCTGCTGACCGCCGGCCTCATCCGGCACGAACGAAGCTTCGCCAACCCCATCCTGCCGCCGCGCCTGTTCGCCGCCTCGGTGTTCAGCCGAAGCGTCACGCTGGCCTTTCTCAGCTCGCTGGTTCTGCTCGGCACCACCTTCCTGCTGCCGCTTTACTTCCAGCTGGACCGCGGGCTGGATGCCTCGGGTTCCGGCCTGGTGCTGACGCCGTTCCTGCTGTTCAACGTGGTGGGGGCGTTCTTCGGTGGGCAGGCCAGCCGGCGCATCGGCCGCACCAAGCCGATCATCGTCGGCGGGCTTGCATGCGCTGCGGCCGGGTTCGCAGGCTTGGCCGTGGTAGGGCAGGCGACGCCGCAGGCACTGGTGATCGTGTTCATGGCCGTGGTCGGCATCGGCATCGGCGTGTGCCTGCCCAACGTGCTGCTGACGGTGCAAAACGCGGCGGACCGGCGGGACGTGGGCACCGCCACCGGGGCCATCCTGTTCTTGCGCTCGATGGGCGGCGCGTTCGGCAGCACCCTGGCCGGCGCCCTGCTCACCTCGACCTTCGCCGCGTCCCTGGCGATCGCGGGCTTCGGGCAGGCGCATGATCTGGGCGCGCTGCGGCCGGGCGGCGCGCTGGCGGCGCTGGGCCCTCAAGCCATGGCGGCGGGCCGCCTTGCGCTGTCGGCCGGTTTCCACGTGGCGTTCGCCGGCTGCGCGGTGCTGATGGCCGGCGCGTTCGTGGTGGCTGTGGGGCTGCCTGACTTGCGCTTGCGGTCGAGCGGCGGCTGAGGGGGAAGGAAGGCAAGGCCTTCTTTTCTGAAGAAAAGAAGCAAAAGACTTTTGGTGCGGCTGTCGCGGAGGTTCCTGCGGCGCGCGTGCAAGGGAACATCGAGGTCTTAGCCGCTTGTGTTATGTTGACCGTCTCAAGTTCGGACCGGTGACGGGCAAGCAAGCGGTTCTTTCTTAGCAAGAACCAAAAACTTCTGTTCCTCGGGTGCGCGTAGAAAGAAACTTCGCCATAGCCGGCCTTGATGCTGATC
>CAXUIR010000386.1:0-248 GCA_964251005.1 uncultured Acetobacteraceae bacterium
GGGCTGTTCGGCGGACGTTTGGACCGCGGCGGTGGCGGGGCTGGGTGGGCGCTACCGGGTTCACCTGGTGCAGGTGGCCGGCTTCGCCGGGGCGCCGGTGCGGGGCAATGCGTCCGGCGACGTGTGCGCAGGCGTGGCGGACGGGCTGGCGGCCTACATCGCCGCACAGAAACTTGCCCGCCCGGCGCTGGTGGGACACTCGATGGGCGGCACCATCGGGCTGATGCTGGCCGAACGCCACCCCGAGG
>CAXUIR010000386.1:258-2791 GCA_964251005.1 uncultured Acetobacteraceae bacterium
ACCCCGAGGCGCTGGGACGGCTGATGGTGGTGGACATGCTGCCCAACCTCGCCGTCGTCATGCTGCCGCCGAACGCGCCGGCGGGCACGGTGCACAACTTTGCCGCAGCCGTCGGTGGCGGCATGGAACACGCCGACGCGGCCAGCTACCGCCGTTCGGTGGACCGCAGCCTGTCCAGCATGATCCTGACGGCGAGCGCACGGCCGGAGATCACGCGGCAGAACGTCACCAGCGACCACGGCGTGGCCGGCCGCGCGATGCGCGAGATCATCGAGAGCGATCTCACCCCGGGGCTGGGCAAGATCACCATCCCGGTTACGGTGTTGTACGCTTGGAACAGCCACGCGCCTTACAACGCGGCGCAGGCGGACTTCCTGTATCGCAACGCGTATGCCGGGCTGCACGGGGTGAAGCTGGTGCGCATAGACGACAGCGCGCACTTCGTCATGATCGACCAGCCGGCGAAGTTTGCAGCGGCACTTGGCGGTTTTCTCGCTTGATCCGGCATGTTCTGTGCGGAAGGGAGGCAAGCAAGCGGTTCTTTTTTGAAAAAAAGGACCAAAAAACTTTTGCTCCTGGCGCTGGTGAAACGCCGTGTTTCAGCCGTCCGCGACAGCCGCGACAAAAGCTTTTTGCTTCTTTTTCTCGAAAAAGAAGCGCTTCGCTTTCGCCTGGCTCCGTCTGATGCCAAGCTTCCGCTACACCGCCATCACGCCGGCCGGAGAGACCACCACCGGCCTGATGGAGGCCGCCACCGAACAGGCGGTGATCGACATCCTGCGGCGCCAGGGCAGCCTGCCGATGCGCGCCGAACTAGCCGACGGGCGCAGCGGCGTGTTGCAGTCGTTGCTGGGTGCGGAGTTTGGCGGTGCCAGCCGCCTGTCCGGCCAGGACTTGGCGGAGATGACGCGCGAACTCGCGGTGATGCTGGGTGCCGGCCAGGACCTGGACCGTGCGCTGCGGTTTCTTGTGGACACGGCGGCGAAGAAGCACGTGCGCACCATCCTCACACAGATTCGCGACGCGGTGCGCGACGGCAGTCCGTTCGCGGCGGCGCTGACGCGGCATCCTGCGAGTTTTCCTAATTTGTACGTGGGGCTGATCCGCGCCGGCGAGGCGGGCGGGCAGTTGGCGCCGACGCTGGAGCGTATGGCGGAGCTGCTGGAGAAGCAGCGTGCGCTGCGGTCCAGCGTGATCTCGTCACTGATCTACCCGATCATCCTGCTGGTGGCAGGCGTCGGCTCGATCGTGCTGCTGCTGACGCAGGTGCTGCCGCAGTTCGTGCCGATGTTCGAGCAGGCCGGCGCTTCGCTGCCGCGGATGACGCAGATCGTCATCGATCTGGGTGCTGTTGTTTCGAATTATGGGCTGTATTTGGCGGTGGGCTGCGTGGTGCTGTTCGTGGCCGGGCGCCAGGCGCTGGCGCGGCCCGGTCCGCGGCTGTGGTGGGACCGCACGCTGCTGCGGTTGCCGGTGGTGGGCACGCTGGCGCGCGAGGTGCTGGCCGCGCGGTTCGCCCGCACGCTGGGCACGCTGCTGCAGAACGGCGTGCCGTTGGTGTCCGCACTGGGCATCGTTACCGACGTGATCGGCAACACGGCGGCGGCCGCCGCGGTGCGGGCGGCGACGGAGAGTGCGAAGGGTGGAGCCGGGCTGTCGCGGCCGATGCAGCTGTCGGGGATTTTTCCCACGCGCACGGTGTACTTGCTGCGGCTTGGCGAGGAGACGGCGCAGCTGGGCGGCATGTCGCTGCGCGCGGCGGAGATCCACGAGGAGCAGTCGCGCATTGGGATACAGCGGCTGACGGCGCTGCTGGTGCCGGCGCTGATTTTGACGATGGGCGTGGCGGTGGCCGGGATCGTGAGCTCGTTGCTGTTGGCGATGCTGAGTTTGAACGATTTGGCGCAGTAGGTGCCGGTTGTCTTTCGCGAGGGTCACTATCGGTTTCTGTTTATTCCAACGAGGGTAGTCCGCGCGAGCCCGTCCATGTCACGTGCTACGAGATGGCATCGATGCTAAGTTCTGGCTGTATCCACAGGTCAGCCTGCTACAACGACGGCTTCAGTGCGAGAGAGCTCGGGAGCTGACAAGACTGATCGAGCAACGCCGGAGCGAGATCACGAGGGCATGGAATAAGTTCTATGGTTAGAGCTACCGCCGTTCGGTTTGATGCAGATAGCTTCTGGGTCGACCTGACCGACGGGCGTACTCTTGGCGTGCCGTTGGCGTGGTTCCCGCGGTTACTGCACGCCTCGGACCAGGAGCGTGCACAGGTGAGCATCAGCGGAAGGGGCCTGCACTGGGAGGCGGTGGACGAAGACCTCTCCGTCGAGGGTCTCCTTGCCGGGCTGGCGGATCAGACGCGTGCGGGAGGTGCCAGCGCAGTAGCTTAACTATACCAGCCGGCCTTGATGCTGACTTACAGGAAGCAAGCGGTCCTTTTTTGAAAAAAGGACCAAAAAAATTTTGACTCCGCTACGCGCGCTCTCCGGATAAGTCCGCGACAGCGGAGACAAAAGTTTTTTGCTTCTTT
>CAXUIR010000387.1:0-2784 GCA_964251005.1 uncultured Acetobacteraceae bacterium
GTGCTGGCCGCGCCGATGATCCCCGGCCTCAACGACGCCGAGCTCGAACGCATCCTGGAACGCGCCGCCCGCGCCGGCGCGCGCCACGCCGGCTACGTGCTGCTGCGCCTGCCGCACGAGCTCCGCGAGATGTTCGAGTCCTGGCTCGCCGCCCAATACCCGGACCGCGCCCGCCCCGTGCTGAGCCTGATCCGCGAAACCCGCGGCGGCGCGCTGAACGACAGCACCTACGGCCAACGCTTCAACGGGCAGGGCCCCTACGCCGAGTTGCTGGGCAAGCGGTTCGAACGCGCGGCGCGCAAGCTGGGGTTCGAGGAGCGTAGCGGACTTGAGACGCGGCATTTCTGTGTGCCGGGGGCGCCTGCGCAAACGTTGCCGCAGCTTTCGTTGTTCTGAAAGCAAGCAAGCATCTTCTTTTTTGAAAAAAAGAAGCAAAAAACTTTTGAGCCCGCTGTCGCGCCGTAGTTCTGGAGAGCCTCGCTAAGGAGACAAAAGTTTTTTGGTTCTTTTTTTCAAAAAAGAACCGCTTGCTTGCTTCCTTCCGCCAGGTTGGCACCGCCTTCTTTCGATGCTGTATTGGCCCGCCGGGAGTCAACGCCTCATCTCCCTCCGCCAGAGCAGCGCAGCCCTACCGGGAACTGCGCAGAGGCAGGCGCGTCGGTAAGGCGCGGCAGTCAGGGGAAGGTCAACCATGTCAGCATCTGCCACGATGGAAGCCTCGCAGAAGCCGGGGGACATCGACCTCCTCTGCATCAACACCATGCGCACGCTCGCGATGGATGCGGTGCAGAAGGCCAACTCCGGCCACCCCGGCACGCCGATGGCACTGGCCCCGGTGGCCTACACGCTGTGGCAGCACTTCCTGAACTTCGACCCCGCCGAGCCTTCCTGGCCCAACCGCGACCGCTTCGTGCTCTCCGTCGGCCACGCGTCGATGCTGCTCTACTCGTTGATCCACCTGACCGGCACCCGCGCCGTCAACGAACACGAGAACACCAACGCCCCCGCGCTCACGATCGACGACCTCAAGCAGTTCCGCCAGCTCGAGAGCAAGACTCCCGGGCACCCCGAATACCGCATGACCTCGGGCGTGGAGACCACCACCGGCCCGCTCGGCCAGGGCTGCGGCAACTCTGTCGGCCTCGCGATGGCCGAGAAGTACCTGGCCAACCGCTACAACAAGCCAGGCTACGAGCTGTTCAACCACCACATCTACGTGCTGGCCGGCGACGGCGACATGATGGAGGGCGTCAGCAGCGAGGCCGCGTCCATCGCCGCGCATTTGCGCCTGGGCAACCTCACCTGGATCTACGACAGCAACCACATCACGATTGAGGGCGGCACCGACCTGGCCTTCGACGAGGATGTCGCCGCCCGCTTCGCCGCCTACGGCTGGCACGTGCAGCACGTCGAAGACGCCAACGACCTCGAGGCCATGACCCACGCGCTGACCGAGGCGAAGGCGACCACCGACCGGCCGAGCTTCATCCAGGTGCACAGCGTCATCGGCTACGGCGCACCGAAAAAGGCCGGCACCAACAAGGCGCACGGCGAGCCGCTGGGCGAGGAGGAGATCCGCGGGGCCAAGCGCGCCTACGGCTGGCCGGAGGACTCCTCGTTCCTGGTGCCGGACGGCGTCTACGAACATTTCAGCGCCGGCATCGGCAGGCGCGGCGGTGACATGCACGCCGCCTGGGTGAAGCTGCTCGACGGCTACAAGACCGACTTCCCCGAGCTCGCCGCCGAGCTGGAGATGATGAACCAGCACACCCTGCCGGACGGCTGGGACCGCGACATCCCGACCTTCCCCGCCGACCCGAAGGGCCTGGCCTCGCGCGACTCTTCGCAGAAGGTGCTCAACGCCATCGCGCCAAACGTGCCTTGGATGATCGGCGGCGCGGCGGACCTGGCCCCGTCAACCAAGAGCAACATGACGTTCGACGGTGCCGGCAGCTTCGAGGCCGACAACTACGGCGGCCGCAATCTGCATTTCGGCATCCGCGAGCACGCCATGGGCAGCATCTGCAACGGCCTCGCGCTGTCCGCGCTGCGCTCCTACGGCTCCGGCTTCCTGATCTTTTCCGACTACATGAAGCCGCCGATACGGCTTTCCGCCATCATGGAGCTGCCGGTCGTCTACATATTCACCCACGACAGCATCGGCGTCGGCGAGGACGGCCCGACCCACCAGCCGATCGAGCAGCTTGTCTCGCTACGCTCGATCCCCGGCATGGTGGTGTTCCGCCCCGGCGATGCCAACGAGGTGGCCGAGGCCTGGCGCCACATCATGACGCTGAAGGAGCAGCCGGCCTGTTTGGCGCTGTCTCGACAGGCAATGCCCACCATCGACCGGTCCAAATACGCGTCCGCCGCCGGCGTGAAACACGGCGCCTACGTGCTGGCAGACCCGCCGCAAGGCGGCGAGCCGGAAGTGATCCTGATGGCGACAGGCACCGAGGTGAACCTGGTGGTCGGCGCGTACGAGACGCTGACCGCGGAGGGCATCCGGGCCCGCGTGGTGAGTTTCCCAAGTTGGGAATTGTTCGAGGATCAGCCTGCAGAGTATCGTAACGCCGTGCTGCCGCCGCACATCACCGCGCGCGTTTCGGTGGAGCAGGCGTCGACTATCGGTTGGGACCGCTACGTCGGCGCCAGCGGGGCGGCGATCGGGATGCACACGTTTGGTGCTTCGGCGCCGCTGGCTGCGCTGCTGAAGAAGTTCGGATTTACGCCGGACGCGGTGGCGGAGGCGGCACGGAAGCTGGCGCGGCACGGGAAGTAAGG
>CAXUIR010000388.1:0-2128 GCA_964251005.1 uncultured Acetobacteraceae bacterium
GTCCAGCGCGGCGTAGGCGGCCTCGATGGCGGTTTGGAACAGTCGGGTGCCGGGGCGCAGCTCCGCCGCGGACAGGAGGGAGACGGCGCCGGACGCCTGCCCGCGCGCCACGGCCAGCCGCACCGAGAGCTCCAGCCGCGCCTCGGGCGGGAGCCGGCTGCCGGGACGGTCAAGCGCTTCGGCCCAGCTTGTCGGGTCGCGGCTCAGCACCAGCACGTTGAGGTAGGTGTCGGCGAAACCTCTGTCGTCCGGCCGCTCTGCGGTGGCCTGCTCGGCCAGGCGCACCGCCGTCTCGTGCTGGCCGGCCTGGCTTTCGCAGTGTGCCAGCGCCCGCTTGCCCCAAGCGTCGAGCTTGCCGGCGGCGTGCAGCGGCCGCAGCATGGCCAGCGCCTCGCCGGCCTGCCCGGCGGAGATCAGCGATTCCGCCAGGCGGACAGCGGCCCGCTGGTCCTCGGCGCCGAACCGGCGAAGAAAGGCGTAAATCGGGCCGGCGCGGTGCCGCTCGCCGGTCTCGAAGAGGAAGTCGGCGAGCTGTGCCAGGGTGGCGAGCTCCTCCGGCGCGTGCGGCTTGACGCCGAAGCCGACGAAACGCTCCGCCTCGGCCGCCGCCGCCTGCAGCTGCGAGGTGACCGCCAGCGCCCGCGCGTGACCCATCCAGTTGTAGGCGAAGCTGGGGTCCGTCTCGGTGCCGCGGCCGAACAGCTCGGCTGCCGCCTCTGTGTTGCCGGCAGCAAGCTCCAGCCGGCCGAGCTTGTAGCAGGCCAGGTGCACCTTGTGCGGCATCTGCACGGCGCGGGCCAACGCCTCGCGCGCCGTCTCCACGTTCTTCGCACGCAGCGACAGGTCGGCGAGTGCCAGCAGTTGGTCGGCGCTGCAGGCCGAGATGCTGTAGGCGCTGGAGAAGCGGACGAGCAGGTCGGCGGCCTCCTCGGGGCGCAGGCGCGGCGCGCCACCGGCCAGCCGCGCGTCGCGGAAGAAGGCGGCAACCGACGTGGCGGGGGCTTGCGTGTCCAAGTGTACTCCGGAACGGGCTGGTGCCGGCTGCCAGTTTCGGGCGCTTATACCAGTCGGCCTTGATGCTGACTCACAAAAAGCAAGCAGTCCTTTTTTGGAAAAAAGGACCAAAAAACTTTTGACTCCGCTGTCGCGCGCTCTTCGGATGAGTCCGCGACAGCGGAGTCAAAAGTTTTTTGGTTCTTTTTTCAAAAAAGAACCGCTTGCTTTCTTCGCGACCGGAGCCCCCGCATGCAAACCAGGCACGTCACCCTAGCCACCGGCCGCAGCCTGGACTTCGACGTCGCGTCCGCCAACCAGCCGGACGCCTACTTCGTGCTCGGCATACGCAAGTGTGGCAGCTCCATCCTGAACTCCATGCTGACCGATTTAGGCCGGCTGAACGGCCACCCGTTCGTCGACGTCGGCGGCCGCTTCTTCGCCGCCGACATACCCGAGCAGGACTGGCGATCGGACCCCGCCATGCTGGACGCGCTGGCCGGCGGCACCGTGTATGGCGGCTTCCGCTCCATGCCGCTGGTGTTCGCGGAGAGCCCGCTGTACCGGCGCTCGCGCAAGATACTGCTGGTGCGCGACCCGCGCGACGCGCTGGTGAGCGAGTACTTTTCCATCGCCCACAGCCACGGCCTGCCGGACGCCGCCGAGGCGGCCGGCGGCGCGCGCGAGGAGTTCCTCGCTCTGCGGCAGGAAGCACAGGCGACGAGCATCGAGGAAATGGTGCTGCAGCGTGCGCCGCTGATGCGTGACGCGTTCCTGGAGTACGCCGGCGCTGCGTCCGACCCGCTTACCCGCACCTACCGCTACGAGGACGTGATCCTGGACAAGCGGCCGTGGCTGCGCAGCATGGCCGGGCATTTCGGCTGGGACGGCGGCTCGCCGGGGTTCGTCGACGGCATGATGGGCTGGGCGGACAAGGTGCCGGCGGAGGAACAGAGCAGGGCGTTCATCCGGCGCGTGGTGCCGGGGGACCACCGCAACAAGCTGAGTGCCCGGGTGATCGGGCAGCTGGACGAGGTGCTTCGGCCGGCGATGCAGTTGTTCGGCTATGGGTAAGCGAGGCCGTCTTTCTAAAAGAAGAGAAGACGTTTGGAGCCGGCTGTCGCGGGGTGGGGGG
>CAXUIR010000388.1:2138-2769 GCA_964251005.1 uncultured Acetobacteraceae bacterium
CCCGGTGTGCGCCGGGGGGCCGCGGGGGGGGGCGGGCGCGCGCGCGCCGGCCCCATGACCTACGTTACGGCGCGCCCTTCTTGCAGAGGACGTCGAAGGTGATCAGCGAGCCGGCCGGGGCGCCGCCGTTGTCCCAGCGGAAGTTCCAGGCGTACTCGTTGTAGTTGGCCGGCGAGATGTCCAGCCGCGGCCCGTTGCCGCTCAGCACGAAGCCGTTGCCCTGCGTGGTGCTGGTCACCTGGAAGCCGCCGTTCTGCGCCGAAAAGCCGGTCGGGCAGGCGTAGTGGAAGAACAGGTCGGTCTCGCCGGTCGGCACGGTGTAGGTGTAGGGTGCCTGCCAGCCGGCGCCGCCGTTGGCGGCCTGCGCCGGCCTGGTCGGGGCAACTACGCCGGCGAGCACGCCGAGTGCCAGGGTGCCTGCGGTCGCCTTGAGAATGGTCTTCATCGTTTTGTTCCTGCTCTACGTTGTCTCCGGGTTTTCCGGAGGCGGCCGACACGGTGTCGCCGCGGGGCGGAGAGAGGCAGGAATGTCGCGTTTAGGCTTCTCAAGCGTGCTCAATCGGGGTCAATGCCTACGAAGCAAGGCCTTCTTTTTCGAGAAAAAGAAGCAAAAAGCTTTTGCTCCGGCTGT
>CAXUIR010000389.1:0-2766 GCA_964251005.1 uncultured Acetobacteraceae bacterium
CCCTTCGGCTACCACGTCGCACACCTCCGCCTTGTCCGGTCTCGGGTC
This sequence comes from uncultured Acetobacteraceae bacterium, assembly GCA_964251005.1. Taxonomy (GTDB): domain Bacteria; phylum Pseudomonadota; class Alphaproteobacteria; order Acetobacterales; family Acetobacteraceae; genus BOG-908. The sequence continues at coordinate 49 of CAXUIR010000389.1, forward strand.
GCCCGCCCCCGCGTCGCGCGCCTCCGCGTTGCACGCGCCCGCATCGCCCGGACTGGCGCGTATCGGGACCGCGTCGCCCGCCACCGCGTTGCCCAGCCCCGCCTCGTCCGGCACCGTGCGCTCCAGCGCGCCGCCGCACGGCTCGGCCCCTGTCATGGGCGTGATGATCTCCCACGCCGACAAGCCGCTGTGGCCGGACGCGCACGACAGCCGCCCGGTCACCAAGCTCGACCTCGCCCGCTACTACGAGGCGGTGGGCGACTGGCTGATCCGCCACGTCCGCGGCCGCCCCTGCTCGATGATCCGCATGCCGGACGGCATCGGCGGCGCGCAAAACTTCTTCCAGCGCCACGCCGCCAAGGGTCAGTCCGCCCTGATCGAGGAAGTCACCGTCTGGGGCGACCGCAAACCCTACGTGCAGTTCAACAGGGTCGAAGCGCTCGTCGCCGCCGCCCAAGTGGGCGCGCTGGAACTGCACCCCTGGAACAACCAGCCCAACCTGCCCGAACAGCCCGGCCGTCTGGTGTTCGACCTCGACCCCGCCCCCGACGTCGCCTTCGACCAGGTGATCGCCGGCGCGCGCGAGATCCGCGACCGCCTGGACCGCCTCGGCCTGGTCAGCTTCTGCAAGACCACCGGCGGCAAGGGCCTGCACGTGGTCACCCCGCTGGACGGCGCCGGCGTGGACTGGGCCGCCTCCAAAGCCTTCGCCATGAACGTCTGCAAGGTAATGGCTGCAGACTCGCCCGACCGTTACCTCATCAACATGGCAAAGAAGCAGCGCACCGGCCGCATCTTCCTCGACTACCTGCGCAACGATCGCATGGCCACCGCGGTCGCACCGCTCTCGCCGCGCGGCCGACCTGGCGCGCCGGTGTCCATGCCGGTCAGCTGGGCGCAAGTGAAGAAGGGACTCGACCCGCAGAAATACACCATCCGCACGGTGCCGGCGCTGGTGGCCAAATTGACCGCGTGGGAGGATTACGGCGCGGGTGAGCGGAAGCTTAGCGAAGCCATCGGGAAACTTGGCAAGGTTTAGGAAGCGATGGGATAACGCGAGCCTACTTGTTGATTTCCGATCCCGGGGAGAAAGCAAGGCCTTCTTTTCTGAAGAAAAGAAGCAAAAGACTTTTGTCTCTGCTGTCGCGGAGGTTTCTGCACCTTGTGCCCAAGGGAACAATAGTTTTTGGTTCTTCTTTCTATTAAAGAACTGCTCGCTGCCTGTTACGGTCAGCACCGGGTATCGCTGGTTTAGGGACTTCTCTTGCGAGAGAAAGAAACAACACGCTTTTGGGAGCTTGCTGTCACAGACGGCTAGAACACGAGGTACTGTATCAACCCGCGTTGAGGCTGACACAAAGAAAGAAAGCAGTCCTTTTTTGAAAAAAAGGACCAAAAAACTTTTATCCCCACGCCTGCACCAAGAAGAGGGGTAAATGCAAGCAGACATGCTGGCAGAACCAAACCCGACCGTGGCGCAGGCGTCGGAGCAAAAGTTTTTTGCTTCTTTTTTTCAAAAAAGAAGGCCTTCCTTGCCTTGCGAATGTCGGCCTCAAAGCACGATGGTATTACATGGAGATTCGGTCCCTGGCGCACACGTTACAGAAACCTCGCGAGAGCCGAACCAAAAGCTTTTAGCTTCTCTTTCTCGAAGAAGAAGGCCTTGTTCCCTTCCTGCTAAGTGACCTTCCGTGCGCATCGCCACCTTCAACATCAACAACGTCAACAAGCGCCTGCCCAACCTCCTCGCCTGGCTGGAAGCCGAACGGCCGGACGTCGTCTGCCTGCAGGAACTCAAATCGACGCAGGACGCCTTTCCCGCCGCCGCACTGGCCGCCGCCGGTTACAACGCCGTGTGGCAAGGCGAGCGCAGCTGGAACGGCGTGGCCATCCTGGCCCGCGGCGCCACGCCCATCCTGACGCGCCGCCGCCTGCCCGGCGAGCCTGCCGACCACCAAGCCCGCTACGTCGAAGCGGCGGTGAGCGGCATCCTGGTCGCGTCGATCTACCTGCCTAACGGCAACCCCCAGCCTGGACCCAAATTCGACTACAAGCTGCGCTGGCTCGACCGCCTGGCCGACCACGCGGCGGCGCTCGCCACGCAGGACCTGCCGGTGGTCCTCGCCGGCGACTACAACGTCGTGCCCACCAAAGCCGACATCTACCCGGGCCACCACGAACAAACCAACGCCCTGTTGCAGCCCGAAGCCAGGGCCGCTTTCCAGCAACTGCTATCAGCAGGCTGGACGGACGCCCTGCGCAAACACAAACCCGAGGGTCCGCTCTGGACGTTCTGGGGATACCTCCGGAACCGCTGGGCCACCGACCATGGCATGCGTCTGGACCACCTGCTGCTCAGCCGCAGCCTGGCGCCGCGCCTGGCGGACGCAGGTGTCAGCCGCGCCGTGCGCGCGCAAGAAGGTGCCAGCGATCACGCGCCGGCTTGGATCGTTCTGAAGACGTAGGAAGTAAGCGGTTCTTTTTTAAAAAAAAGAACCAAAAAACTTTTGCTCTCCTGGGCACCCGTCTACTGACGCATTACGATTAGTAGCTAGCTTCTGTTGCGCTGTAAGCAGCGGCAAAAATCTCGATTAGCGACGGACAAGGCGAAGTTCTCTCAAAAAGAACCAAAAAACTTTTACCCCTGAGTACACGCTGCAGAAGAGTCCGCGACAGCCGCACCAAAAGTTTTTTGCTGCTTTTTTTCAAAAAAGCAGG
>CAXUIR010000390.1:0-2762 GCA_964251005.1 uncultured Acetobacteraceae bacterium
CGGCCGGGCAGGATGGAGCCGCCATACATGAACACGCTGGGCACGTTCAGCCGCAGCATTGCCATCATCATGCCGGGGAGCGACTTGTCGCAGCCGGCCAGGCCCACCAGCGCGTCGTAGCTGTGGCCGCGGATGGTGAGCTCGACGGAGTCGGCGATGACGTCGCGCGAGACCAGGGATGACTTCATCCCCTGGTGGCCCATGGCGATGCCGTCGGTCACCGTGATGGTGGTGAACTCGCGCGGCGTGCCGCCGGATTCGGCCACGCCGCGCTTGACCGACTGCGCCTGGCGGGAAAGCGCGATGTTGCAGGGTGCCGCCTCGTTCCAGCAGGTGGCAACGCCGACGAAGGGCTGGGCGATCTGCGCTTCGGAGAGGCCCATCGCGTGGTAGTAGCTGCGGTGCGGCGCGCGGCCTGGGCCGACGGTAACGTGGCGGGACGGGAGGCGGGATTTGTCCCAAGTGTTGTCTGGCATGCGTGATCCTAAACGCGCAGAAAGCAGTTCTTTTTTGAAAAAGACTAAAAAACTTTTACCACGGCTGTTGCGGTTCTTTCCGACGAGCGCGCGACAGCGGAAGCAAAAGTTTTTTGGTTCTTTTTTTCAAAAAAGAACTGCTTGCTTACTTTCCCGCCGCACGCAAGCAATCCTCCGTATCCCGCGCCAACGGCTGCGACGGATCGTCGAAACGCCCGACCATCTCGCCATGATGCAGGCCAGGCACCACCATCTCCGTCACGGTCTGGCCGGCGCTGCGCAGGGCGGCCGCGAATGCATCCGCCTGGAGGGTAAAGCGCGGCGTGGTGTTCTCGTGCAGCAGGCAGAACAACGGGTGCCCCGCTACTTGGCGGACGTGCGAAACTGGCGAGAGGGCCGACCGCATGGCCGGGTCTGCGCCAAAGAGCGGGTTGTGCTCGGACCGTAACGTCATGTCGAACACGCCGTCGAGCGTCACCACGGCCGCCAGGCGGGTGAGGTCCAGGCCGGCGGCACGGGCGAAACGCGGGTCGGTTGCGACCAGGGCCACGAGGTGGCCGCCGGCGGAGTGGCCGGCCAGGGCGAAGTGCGTCGGGTCCAGGCCGAACTGGGCGGCGTGGGCGAGCAGGAAGGCGGCAGCGGCTGCGACGTCGGCGGCCTCGTCCGCCACGCTGGCTTCGGGGGACATGCGGGTGTCGATGGAGGCGACGGCGTAGCCGGCTGAGGTGAGCGCTTTGGCGATGCGGATACCGGCGCTCTTGTCGCCGAGGGTCCAGCCGCCGCCGTGCACGAACAGCACCCAGGGGGCTGAAGACGTGGCCGCGCGGTAGATGTCGAGGGACTGGGCGGAGCTTTGCGTGCCGTAGGCGACAGTCTCCCGGCGAAGGTTGCGCGGCTGGGCGGCGACGCCGCAGCAGATCAGGGAGACGGCGATCGCGAGGCATTGGCCGGAGCGCCGCATGGGGAGGTCCTTGCAGCGGAGGGTGGTGGGCACTGTAGGGATCGAACCTACGACAAGCTGATTAAGAGTCAGCCGCTCTACCAACTGAGCTAAGTGCCCGCTCGCTTGCGAGGGGCGGCTGATAGCAGGCACATGGAGAGAAAGAAAGCGGTTCTTTTTTGAAAAAAAGAACTGCTTGCCTTGCTTACACCTCGTCCACCCGCTCCACGCCCGGGATCATCTTCAACGCCTGCCGCAGCCGTGGCGTGACCGCAAAGCCCCCCGGCAGAGCCACCTCCACCTCCGGCGCCCCGTCCAGCATCGGCATGAGGCTGATGCGGCCGCGCCCCCTACCCTCGCGGTCCAGCAGGTTGCGGATGTGCGGCACCGCCTCGGTGCGTTTCAGCCAGATGCGAATCCCGGCGCCCGCCTCGGCCGCCGCGCGGTCCAGGCTTGTCACGTCCTGGGCAGTGATGCGCAGCGCCTCGCCTTCCAGGCGGATGTCGGCGGTGACCAGCAGCGGCGTGCCGGCGGTCAGGAACTCGCGGGCGCGGCCGAGCACCTCGCTGAACAGGGTGACCTCGCAGGCGCCGACCGCGTCCGACAGGGTGATCCAGGCCATGCGGTTGCCGGTCTTGGTGGTGCGTTCCTTGCTACCGGCGACGCAGCCGGCAAGTTTTACCCGGCCGCCGCCGGCCTCCGCGCGCGCCTGGATGGCCGCCGAGCTGACCACGCCCAGGCGCTTGAGCAGGCTGGCGAAGCCGTCCAGCGGGTGGGCGGTGAGGTGGAAGCCGACTGCCTCGGCCTCGTAGGCGAGCTTTTCGATGTCGGGCCAGTCGGCCACGTCCGGCAGGCGCAGGCGTTCGGGCTCGGTGCCGCCGAACAGGCCGATCTGACCGCTGGAGGCCTCCTCGGCGCGGGCCTGGGCGCGGCGTAGGATGGTTTCGGCGCCGGCGAACAAGCGGGCGCGGTTGGCGTCGAGAGCGTCGAAGGCGCCGGCGCGGGCCAGGTTTTCGAGCTGCATCTTGGTGATGTGGCGGGCGTCCACGCGCGCGGCGAAGTCGGAGATGTCGGTGAACGGTTTGCTTCCGCGGACGGCCGAGAGCTGCTCCATCGCCGCGAAGCCGATCTTCTTGATGGCGGCAAGCGCGTAGCGGATGGCCAGCGTGCCGTCGGGCTGGCGTTCGACGCGGAAATCCGCACCGCTCGCGTTGATGGCAGGCGGCAGCACGCGCAATCCCATGCGCTCGGCTTCCTGACGCAGGGCCGCGAGCTTGTCGGTGTTGCCCATCGCCAGCGACATGCAGGCGGCGAGAAAGGCGACCGGGTGGTTCGCCTTCATCCAG
>CAXUIR010000391.1:0-2442 GCA_964251005.1 uncultured Acetobacteraceae bacterium
AGTCAAAGTTTTTTGGTCCTTTTTTTCAAAAAAGGACTGCTTGCTTTCTGTGAGTTAGCATTAAGGCGGGCTGATATCTTGGGTGCGCGATTTAGGAAGAGGTAGCACCAGCTTGGCTAAGCGCTTCCTGAGTATTCGTCCTGTTTCGCGGTGTGGACAGCGCGTCCTCGGAGCATGGGGCGTCTTGGCCTCTGGTCGGTACCACGTCCACCTTCGTGCCTTACTGGCGTTGGATAGGTCACACCGGCACGCGTTGAGGCTGACACATAGACAGCAAGCAGTTCTTTTTTGAAGGAAAAGACCAAAGAACTTTCATTTCCCAGACCTGCGTCAAGGTAGGAAACGCCAATGCAAGCAACACACTTAGCAGAACCGGGCTTTGTCGTGGCGCAAGCGTCGGAGTAAAAGTTTTTTGCTTCTTTTTTTCAAAAAAGAAGGCCTTTGCTTGCCTTACGGATGCAGCCTCAACGCTGGTGGGTATCCAGGCCGGTGCTGGCGCACCTTTTCGGTTGTCCAATGTGTAAGATGCTCGGCTTCGCTGTCACGTTCTTTTGAAGTGATGATGCAGGGTGCAAACCCAATCTCAAGGACGACGCGACGTCGGCGCGGATTCGGTGATTTGGAGAAGCTAAGTGGCAAGACTTAAAAGTCTGTGGTTGATTTTGCCGCTTCTTAGCGGATGTTCAGGAGCGAGCCTTGCGTCGCATACCAGCACGTCCGACGTTGCCTGCATTGGGCAACTGTACGATCTTCCGGGCCGGACCGAGCCTTTCCAGGTTGCTGCCGCGTTCTGCGCGCCGCACAGGCCGTTGGACCTGAGCGGCGCGCGTTATTACCAGACGTTGGCGAGCACGTTGAACATCCCGTATGTTTCGCACGACAAGCCTGGGAGCGACGTGATCTACTTGACGGGAAGCCGGATTGCGCAGCCGACCGACGTGCCTGCGCCGCCAGAACTCAGCATCAACTAAGTTGACGGCGGACGGCGCGGACGTACCGCGTCAGGTCGCATGCAGGTTTTTAGCCGGCATGGCGGCCGCGCTGTGCTGTATGCTCGGCACTGCGTCTGCAGCGCGTGCGGCGTGCACGTTACAGGCGGTGGCTGTCCTGCGATTGACGTTTATCGACGGGCATCCGGTGTTTGCCGCCGACATCAACGGCAGGCAGGCCAACCTCGTTCTGGACACGGGGTCTACCGCGACCAGTCTCAACATCAACTCGGCGCCGAAGCTGGGCGTGGCGCTGAGTGTGCTGGAGACTGAAAGCATCGGCGTAGGTGGCAGCGAGTACGCCTATAAGGGTGCCGTCAGACACTTGCGGGTGGCTGCGATGAACCTGGACGGTCTCGTTGTGGGCGGCACGCAGGCGTTGGGCGCCGTTGGCTTCGACGGGCTGTTCGGCATGGACACCTTGGCGAATTTCGACGTCGACCTGGACTTCGCCGGCCAGCATGCGATCGTTTACGAAGCGAGCGGTGGTTGTGCGACACCTTCCGTGTCGATCGCGCAGCCGCTCTTTGAGGTTCCTCTGCGTTACAGCAAGGACAACCTGCAGGCGGAGGTGGATGTCTCGGTTGAGGACAGACATGTTCGCGCGTTGATCGACAGCGGGTCGTCAACGAGTTTCGTGTTTCGGCGCGCAGCCTCGCGACTGGGTTTGGACCTATCGGCGTTTAAGTCGGCGGGCGTCCACACGAGCCGCGGTGTCGGCGCTCTCCCGGTGAGGTCGTTCAAGCATGTGTTTCATACTGTCGCTCTCGGCGGGCTAGTCCTGCATGATGTCGCTATGGACGTCATCGACCAGCCCGGCTTCGGCGTTGACCGGGTGCACGTCGGCTCGTTGTTGCCAGACGACAGCAGGGGCGAGGCCGGGGGTGAAGACGTGGTTCTGGGCGCGGACCTGATGCGGGCAGTGCACATGTGGATATCGCATTCGTCTCAGAGCCTCATACTGCAGTATCCGCCTCAGCCTTCTGTGTTGCCGCGGTAGTGGTCGCAAGAAAGCAAGGCCTTCTTTTCTGAAGAGAAGAAGCAAAAGACTTTTGTCCCTGCTGTCGCGAAGGTTCTGCAGCGTGTTCTCTAGGAAGCAAAAGTTTTTTGGTTCTTCTTTTCAAAAAAGAACTGCTTGCTTGCTTACTGATACAGCCAGACCACCCAAACCCCCGCCGCAAGAAACGGCCCGAACGGCACGCGCTCCAGCGGGTCCGGCCGCCCACGCCGCAGCGCCCAGGCCAGCCCGCCGAGCGCCGCGGTCAGCATTGCGAGCGGCAGCCCGGCCAGGCCGACCCAGGCACCGCCGGCGGCCAGCAGTTTGGCGTCGCCCATGCCGAGGCCTTCGCGGCCGCGCAGCCGGCGGTAGGCCAGCGCCAGCGCCCAGAAGGCGGTGTAGCCGATGGCGGCGCCGAACGCGCGCTGGGTGAGGGCGTCGGGTTCCAGCCACAGC
>CAXUIR010000391.1:2452-2759 GCA_964251005.1 uncultured Acetobacteraceae bacterium
CAGAGCAGCGCCGCGTCCGCGCCGGTGGTGGCGGCCCACAGCGCGGCGGCCAGGGCGGCGAGTTCCACCCACAGGTGGAAGCAGGCGATGGGGGCGGCGCACCAGCGGCAGCGTCCGCGCAGGGCGAGGAAGCTGGCGATCGGCACGAGCTCGGCGGGGCCGAGGGCGTGGCCGCAGGACGGGCAGGCTGAGCGGCCCAATACGACCCCCTGCCCGGCCGGCAGGCGGGCGATCAGCACGCCGCAGAAACTGCCGACGAAGGGTGCGGCCAGCACCGGCCACAGCACGCCGGTGCGAACCCATCCGT
>CAXUIR010000392.1:0-1016 GCA_964251005.1 uncultured Acetobacteraceae bacterium
ACCTTGCTGCGCGATGGCGGCTGGCGGCCGCGCGCGCGGTGGAACGCTCCACCAGCGGCGCGGCCGGTCTTGCGGGGGCTGGCAGGCATGAGCGACAGCGAGACCGCCCGCTTCGCCACCTACGTGGCAACACTCGGCCGCGGCCCGGGCCGGTCGCGCGCGCTGACCCGCGCCGAGGCGCGCGACGCGATGGGAATGCTGCTCGCCGGCGCGGCCGACCCGGTGCAGGTCGGCGCCTTCCTGATGCTGCTGCGCTACCGCGGCGAAGACCCTGAAGAGATCACCGGCCTGGTAGAGGGTGCGGCAGAAGCCACGCACGTGCCCGGCGCGCAGGCTGACCTGGACTGGCCGTCCTACGGCGCCGGCCGTACCCGCGGCGCGCCGTGGTTCCTGCTCTCGGCACTCGCCCTGGCTGACGCGGGCGTGCGCGTGCTGATGCACGGTACTAACGAGTTCACCGGCGGCACCAGCGTGGCCGACGCGCTGGCGCGGCTCGGCCGCACGCCGGCAACAAGCGCCGAGGACGCGCGCGTGCGGCTGGACCGGGACGGGTTCGCCTACTTGCCGGCCGAGGTGATGAGCCCCGTGCTCGCCCGGCTGCTGGGCCTGCGCCGGTTGCTCGGCCTGCGCTCGCCGCTGAACACGGTGACGCGGCTGCTGGATCCGGCGGGTGCGCCGGCCGCGGTGGATGGCGTGTTCCACCCGCCCTACATCGAGACCCACCTGGCAGTCGCCGAGCGGCTGGGCCGGCCACGCCTGCTGGTGCTGAAAGGCGGCGGCGGCGAGGCCGAGCGCAACCCGCATCGGCCGATGAGCGCGCATTTGTGGGTCGCCGGCGAGGGGCGGCAGGAGCTGGCGCTGCCGGCGCTGGAGGTGGGCGAGAGCGCGGAGAAGCCGCCCGACATCGCCGCGCTGTGGCGGGGAGAGGTGCGGCACGCGGAGACGGAGGCGCGGGTGGTGGCGACCGTAGAGTTGGGGGTGTTGGCGCTGGGGCGGCAGGTCGATGCGCGGGCGGG
>CAXUIR010000392.1:1026-2759 GCA_964251005.1 uncultured Acetobacteraceae bacterium
GGGAGCAAAAGTTTTTGGTTCTTTTTTCAAAAAAGAACTGCTTGCCTTGCCTTTGCTGAGCTATGTTAGCCACGTTCAAGGAGGCCACTAGGTGAACATAGTCCGCGGCGCGAAGCGACTTGCCCAGGCCGCCATCCCGCCGCTGCTGTTCCTTGGCCTGACCACCTATTTCGGCTGGAACGCGCTGCGCGGCGACCACGGGCTGCGGTCCTACGCCGTGCGTCAACAGCAGCTGGTCACCGCAAAGGCGGAGCTGGCCGCGGCTGAGGCGGAGCGCCAGGCCTGGGAGGTTCGGGTTGCCGGGCTGCGCGCCAACCACATCGACCCGGACACGCTGGACGAGCGGGCGCGCGCGATGCTGAACGTGGCGGATCCTGGTGACGTGGTTGTGCCGTATGGGCAGGGGAAGAAGCTTTACTGAGCCAAGGAAGCAAGGCCTTCTTTTTCGAGAAAAGAAGCAAAAAGCTTTTGTGCGCGCTGTCGCGGACTGTCCAACAGCGTGCGCTCCCAGCCATGTCAGCCCCGCACCCGCGACCCTTGTTGACCTGGCCTGAAACGCTAAGGTCTATCCGGATGCCTACCCGGAGCCTTGTATGGCCGACGCCACCTTACCCGATCCCACTGCCCGCCTGCGTCAGGCCTGGGCAGACATGCTGCGCATCCGCCGCTTCGAAGAGAAAGCCGGCCAGCTCTACGGCATGGGCCTGATCGGCGGCTTCTGCCACCTCTACATCGGGCAGGAGGCGGTGGTGGTCGGCGTGCAGATGGCACTCACCCCCGGCGACCAGGTGGTCACCAGCTACCGCGACCACGGCCACATGCTGGCCACCGGCATGGAGCCACGCGGGGTGATGGCCGAGCTCACCGGCCGGGCCACCGGCTACAGCCGCGGCAAGGGCGGCTCGATGCACATGTTCAGTCGTGAGCGCAACTTCTTCGGCGGGCACGGCATCGTCGGGGCCCAGGTCAGCATCGGCACCGGGCTCGCGTTCAGCAACCACTACTGCGGCAATAGCAACGTGGCCGTGGCCTACATGGGCGAGGGTGCCTCCAACCAGGGCCAGGTGTTCGAGAGCTTCAACCTCGCCGCGCTGATGAAGCTGCCCTGCCTCTACGTCATCGAGAACAACCGCTACGGCATGGGCACCAGCGTGGAACGTGCGTCAGCCTCGCGCGACCTCTCGCAGAACGGCGCTCCCTGGGGCATCCCCGGCCGGCAGGTGGACGGCATGGACGTGTTGGCGGTGCAGGAAGCGGCGGAGGAGGCGCTGGCCCACTGCCGCGCGGGCAAGGGTCCCTACCTGCTGGAGATGAAGACCTACCGCTTCCGCGGCCACTCGATGTCGGACCCGGCGAAGTACCGCACCCGCGAGGAGGTGGCCGACATGCGCGAGCACCACGATCCCGTGGCGGCCGCGCGCGCCAAGCTGCTGACGATGGGCGTGGCCGAGGCGGAGCTGAAGGCGGCCGAGGACGAAACCCGCGCGCTCGTCAACGACGCGGCCGAGTTCGCGCAGTCGAGCCCCGAGCCCGACCCCGCCGAGCTGTGGACCGACGTCCTGGTGGAGACCGCCGCATGACGCAGGTGCTGATGCCGGCGCTCTCTCCCACGATGACGGAGGGCAAGCTCGCCCGCTGGCTGAAGAAGATCGGCGACGAGGTGCGCGCCGGCGACGTCATCGCCGAGATCGAGACCGACAAGGCGACGATGGAGGTCGAGGCGGTCGACGAGG
>CAXUIR010000393.1:0-2744 GCA_964251005.1 uncultured Acetobacteraceae bacterium
GCCTTCTTTTCTGAAGAAAAGAAGCAAAAGACTTTTGTCCCTGCTGTCGCGGAGTTTCCTTCAGCGCACACCCGAGGAGGCAAAAGTTTTTTGGTTCTTTTTTTCAAAAAAGAACTGCTTGCTTCGCCTGTCACAGCCTGAAACGAACGGTATGAGAGACACTATGCGCGTCGCCTTGCTGCAGAACTTTGTAGCGCCCTACAGGGTCCTCTTCTACGAGCGGCTCGCCGCCAAGGTCGGCGCGTTCCGCGTCTTCGTCTCCACGCCGATGGAGAGCGACCGCAACTGGGCAGTCGAATGGGGCACGCTCGACGTCGCCGTGCAGCGCAACCTGACGCTGCACCGGCCGTACCGCGACAGCCTCGGCTTCTCGCGCGTGCTGCAGCTCCACGTGCCGTACGACACCATCCCGCGCCTGCTGCGCTTCCGGCCTGACGCGGTGATCTCTGTCGAGCTCGGCGCGCGCAGCCTGCAGGCGGTGCTCTACAAGAAGCTGCGGCCGCGGGTGCGCCTGCTGATCTGGTGCAAGCTGTCCGAACACAGCGAGCGCAACTGGGGGCGCGTGCGCACCGCGCTGCGGCGCTACATTCTGGGCCACGCGGACGCTGTGCTGGTCAACGGCGAGAGCGGCGCCCGCTACGTCGCCCGCTTCGGCGTGCCGGACCACGCCATCCACCGCATCAACCAGCCGGTGGACGTCAGCCGCTTCGGGGCCGTGCCGCGCACCCGCGACGAGGGCCTGGCCTGCCGCCTGCTCTGCGCCGGCACGCTGACCGCGCGCAAGGGCCTGGTACCGTTCCTGCACGCGGTGGTCGCCTGGGCACGTGCCAACCCGGACCGCCAGGTCGAGGTCTGGTGGCTGGGCGACGGCGAGCTTGCCGGCGAGCTCGCCGCCCAGTTGCTGCCCCGCAACCTGACGCAACGTTTCTGCGGCGCCGTGCCCTACGACGACATGCCGGCCTACTACGCCCAGTGCGACCTGCTCGCCTTTCCCAGCCTGCTCGACGAGTGGGGCTTGGTGGTCAACGAGGCGATGGCGGCCGGCCTGCCGGTGCTGGGCAGCGTGCTGGCCCAGGCGGTCACCGAACTGGTGGAGGATGGGCAGACCGGCTGGACGTTCGACCCCTCCGACCCCGCCGCGATGCGGCGCGCCATCGAGCGCGCGCTGGACACGCCGCCGGACAGGATGGTGGCGATGCGCGCGCTGGCGCGCCGGCGCATTGCGCGCCTGACTCCGGAGAGCGCTGCGGCTCGGATCGCTGATGCCCTCGAAGAGAAGCAAGCAGTTCTTTTTTGAAAAAAAGAACCAAAAAACTTTTGCCTCCGCTGTCGCGCGCTCACCGGACATAACCGCGACAGCCGCGATAAAAGCTTTTTGCTTCTTTTTCTCGAAAGAGAAGGCCTTCGCTTTCTTCAAGCCGACCGCACGAGGACGAGAAGATGCAACACCAACTGCAACGCTTCTACGAATTCGACTGGTCTACTGCGGAACCCCTCGGACTGTTCCAGACCAAATCGCGCGCCGGCCTGATCGAACGCGCACCCCGCGAGGTGTTAGCCCGCGGCAACGGGCTGACCATAAGGGGGTGCCGCGGCGTCGGCAAAACCCATGTCGGCCGTCACTTGGTGGCGCTGTTGCGCGCACACGGCTACGTGGTCGTCTGCGTTCGCGGCGCCGTGCCCGCCCCCCCACAGGTCCACAGCCTTCTCGCGCAAGCGGCCCCTGCCCAGGCCGGCACGCACCGACTCATTCTGGTCGTGGACGATGCGAAAGCGTGCCCGGCCGACTTGTTTTCCGCCCTCTGGTCGCTCGTCGCCCGGCGCGCCGGTGCAGCGCCGCTACAGCTCGTCCTGCTTGGGGACGTCGGGCCCTGGCCGGGCCTGAACGAGCCCGGCCTGGAGGACCTGCGCCAGGCCACCACGTCCTGCTACATCCTGACGCCTTTCGAGGACGACGAAGCGGCCGCCTACGTACGTAACAAGCTCGGCCGCCACGCGTGCGGACAGGCGGGTTGGCGGCGGCGGCCGCTCGCCCGTCGTGCTCTGCGCACCCTGGTCGGCCAGTCACACGGCGTGCCGGCGGTGTTGGACGCGCTGGTCTTCGACGCGCTGGTGCAGACTGGGAAGCTGCGCAAGCGGAGCGCCGCACCGGCGAGGCGGCCCGGCGTCGAGGCCGTCCGTCCGCGTTGGACGCCGCGCCAGCCCTCCATGGCGTTGGCCGCCACCATCACCGTGGCACTGATCGCCACGCTGGCTGCTAGCGCCCTCGCCCCGCCGCGGGCGAACCCGCTCCAGGTGCGCCTGCCGAGCGCTGTGCGTATGCTGTCGTCAACCCGCATGCTTCCCGTTCAAACGGCGGTCTACACACCGCTCGCGCCGCTGCCGGCACAGACCGTTCCGGAAGGCGCTGCAGAGACCGTAACCCCGGATGCGGGCCGGCCCGGGCCGGGCCTCGTGCTCGTTGCCGCTGCGGGAGACGACATGAGGGTGCTCTACGCCAAGGTGTATCGCGGCGTGACACCGCCGCCGTACCGCGCTGTGCTGGCGGCCAACCGGTCGCCGTTACAGGCGGGAGGATTGGTTGTCTTTCCGGAGCCGCCGCAAGGGTGGTCGTCTCGTTAAGGCAAGCGGTTCTTTTTTGAAAAAAAGAACCAAAAAACTTTTGTTCCCTGGATACACGCTGTGGGAAACTCCGCGACAGCCGGAGCAAAAGTTTTTTGCTGCTTTTTTTCAAAAAAGCAGGC
>CAXUIR010000394.1:0-2740 GCA_964251005.1 uncultured Acetobacteraceae bacterium
TGCCGCGCCGCAGCGTGGCGTGCGGGCTGGCCAGCATCAGCTCCACGTCCGACAGCGCGACCCCGATTGCACGCGCGCCCGGGTCCAACCCGATCAGCCGCTCGCCCGGGCGCAACCCCGCCCGCAGAGCGGCCATGTTGATGACGGCCATGGCCGCGTTTATGGTCCGCCGCCTGCCTGGCCGCCAGAGGTACCCGCCCCATGTCGCTCGATCCCGCGACCGTCCGTCGCATTGCCAAGCTCGCCCGCATCCGGGTGGCCGAGGCTGACGTGCCGCGCCTGCAGGGCGAGCTGAACAACATACTCGGCTGGATCGAGCTGCTCTCCGAGGTGAACGTGGACGGCATCGAACCGCTGACCGGCGGCGCGCAGATCCCCCTGCGCCTGCGTGCCGACGCGGTCACCGACGGCAACATCGCCGACGCCGTGCTGGCCAACGCGCCTGACCGCGTAGGCGCCTTTTTCACCGTGCCGAAAGTGGTCGAATGACCGGCGCTCTCACCGACCTCACCATCGCCGAGGCCGCCACCGCCCTGCGCCGCCACGATTTCTCCGCCCGCGAGCTGACCCAGGCCCACGTGGACGCCGCCGCCGCGCTGAACCCGCGCCTGAACGCCGTCATCACGCGCACCCCCGCACTGGCCCTGCAGCAGGCGGACGCGGCCGACACCGCCCTGGCCGCCGGCCAAGCCGGCCCGCTCGCCGGCATCCCGCTGGCCATCAAGGACCTGTTCTGCACTAAGGGCGTGCGCACCACCGCCGGCAGCCGCATCCTCGACGACTTCGTGCCGCCCTACGAAAGCACCGTCAGCGCGCAACTGCTGCGTGACGGCGCGGTGTTCCTCGGCAAAGCCAACCTCGACGAATTCGCCATGGGCTCGTCCAACATGAATTCGGCCTACGGCCCGGTGGAAAACCCGTGGAAGCGCGCGGCCGACCCCGACGCCGTGCTGGTGCCCGGCGGCTCGTCGGGCGGGTCTGCCGCGTCCGTGGCCGCCCGCATCGCCATGGGCGCCACCGGCACGGACACCGGCGGCTCAATCCCCCCGCCCCCCGCGTTCTGCCGCCTTGCCGGCATCAAGCCCACCTACGGCCGCTGCAGCCGCTGGGGCGTCGTCGCGTTTGCAAGTTCGCTGGACCAGCCTGGGCCTTTCGCCCGCACGGTGGCCGACTGCGCAACCCTGCTCGCCAGCATGGCCGGCTTCGACCCCAAGGACAGCACCAGCGTTGCCCGCCCGGTACCCGACTTCGCGAGCGCCTGCCGCCGCGGCGTCGCCGGCCTGCGCATCGGCGTGCCGCGCGAGTACCGCGCCGACGGCATGCCCGAATCCGTGGACCGCCTGTGGACCCAGGGTCTGGACTGGCTGCGCGAGGCCGGTGCCACCGTGGTCGACGTTTCCCTGCCGCACACGAAATACGGCCTGGCCACCTACTACATCGTGGCGCCGGCCGAGGCGTCCTCCAACCTGGCGCGCTACGACGGCGTCCGCTTCGGCCACCGCGAGCCGGGCCACGACCTCACCGAGCTCTACGAGCAGACCCGCGCAGCCGGCTTCGGCCCCGAAGTGCAACGGCGCATCTTCATCGGCACCTACGTGCTCTCCGCCGGCTACTACGACGCCTACTACCTCCGCGCGCAGAAAGTACGCGCGCTGATCCTGAAGGACTTCACCGACGCCTTCGCACATGTCGACGCGCTGCTGACGCCCACCGCCCCGTCCGCCGCGTTCGCGCAGGGCGAGAAGATGGACGACCCGATCGCGATGTACCTCAACGACGTGTTCACCGTGCCGGCCAGCATGGCGGGCGTGCCGGCGATGTCGGTGCCGGCGGGACTCGACGGACAGGGGCTGCCGCTCGGGCTGCAGGTGATCGGCAAGCCGTACGACGAGGAGACGGTGTTCGCCGTGTCGCAGGCGATCGAGGACAGGGCTGGGTTTTCGGCGATGCCGGCGATCAGGGCGGGGGCTAAGTGAAGCAAGCAAGCGCTTCTTTTTCGAGAAAAAGAAGCAAAAAGCTTTTGCGCGCGCTGTCGCGGACGGTTGAACGACGCGCTTCAACACGGCGCCCGCACAGAGAGCAAAAGTTTTTTGGTTCTTTTTTTCAAAAAAGAACCGCTTGCCTAGCGCATCCGGAGCAGCATCCATGACCTACACGATCGAGGGCGCCACCGGCACGTGGGAGGTCGTCTGCGGCCTCGAAGTCCACGCGCAGGTGATCAGCCGCTCCAAACTCTTCTCGGGTGCCGCCACCGATTTCGGCAGCGCGCCGAACAGTCAGGTCAGCTTCGTCGACGCGGCGTTTCCCGGCATGCTGCCGGTGCCCAACGAGGCGTGCGTGGCGCAGGCCGTGCGCACCGGGCTCGGCCTGAACGCACAGATCAACCTGGTCAGTCGCTTCGACCGCAAGAACTACTTCTACGCCGACCTGCCGAGCGGCTACCAGATCAGCCAGTTCGAACACCCCATCGTCGGCCGCGGCGAGGTCGAGATCGAGCTCGCCGACGGCTCCACCCGCAGCATCGGCGTCACCCGACTGCACCTTGAGCAGGACGCCGGCAAGTCGTTGCACGACCAGGACCCGGCGCGCTCCTTCATCGACCTCAACCGCTCCGGCGTGGCGCTGATGGAGATCGTCAGCGAGCCCGACCTGCGCAGCCCCGAGGAGGCCGGCGCGTACCTGCGCAAGCTGCGCACCATCCTGCGCTATCTCGGCACCTGCGACGGCAACATGGAGGAAG
>CAXUIR010000395.1:0-2734 GCA_964251005.1 uncultured Acetobacteraceae bacterium
GTATTCGCCCGAGGACGCGCGTGAACTCGACGGGTGCGCGCGACGTGCTGATCATTGGCGCTGGTCTTGCCGGGCTTTCCGCGGCGGTTGCCCTTTCGGGCGCAGGCGCGCAGGTGTCCCTGCTGGAGCGCAAACCTTACGTGGGTGGTCGAGCTTATTCATACCTGCATCCAGCACTCGATGAGGTGATTGATTCGCAACATGTGATGCTTGGCTGCTGCACGAACCTGATCGACCTGTGCCGCCTATGCGGCGCCGACCGACACATACGCTGGTATGACCGGATCACGTTCCTGGAGCCTGGCAGGGCTGGCGAGCAGGCGCGGCGCAGCGACATCGGTCCCACATGGCTGCCTGCGCCCGGCCATAGCACATTGTCTTTTCTAAGAGCGCCGATGCTTTCGCTGGGCGACAAGATCGCGATCTCGCGCGGGCTGCTGGCCCAGCGGGTGCGCGCCTGATGAGCGTGTCGCTCGCCCCCGCCACGCTGCACGCCGGCCGCGACGCCGGCATGGCGCTGACCCGCAGCCGCCGGCGCCGCAACCAGGACCGTGCCGCGCGCGTGCTGGCCAGCCTGGCGACGCTGGTCGCACTCGGCTTCCTGCTCTCCATTCTGGTCACCCTCTTCTACCTCGGCGTGCCCGGCCTGCGGCTGCACGTGTTCGACACGGTCACCAAATCGCCCGGCAGCAACGGCGGACTTGCCAACGCCATCATCGGCAGCATCGCCCAAGCGGGCTTAGGCACGCTGGTCGGAACCCCGATCGGGCTGATGGTGGGCACCTACCTCGCCGAGTATGCCGGCCGCACCGCGCTGGGCAATTTGGTCCGCTTCGTCTCCGACATCCTGCTGTCCGCACCGTCCATCCTGATCGGCCTGTTCATCTACCAGATCCTGGTGGCACCGCTGACCGGCTTTTCCGGCTTCGCAGGTGCGGCGGCACTGGCCATCCTGGTGATCCCCATCGTAGTGCGCACCACCGAGGACATGCTGCGGCTGATCCCCGTCAGCCTGCGCGAGGCCGCGATCGCGCTGGGCGCGCCGCGCTGGAAAACCATCGTCTTCGTCTGCTACCGCGCCGCGCTGGACGGGCTGCTGACCGGCGTGCTGCTGGCCGTCGCCCGCGTCGCCGGCGAGACGGCGCCGCTGCTGTTCACCTCCCTGGGCAATTCGGGCTATTCCGGACTTGGATCGGCGATGGCCAGCCTGCCGGTGACCATCTATCAATACGCGGCCTCGGCTTTCGACGACTGGGTGCAGCTCGCCTGGACCGGCGCGTTGCTGATCACCCTGGGCGTGCTGGCCATCAACGTGGTCGCCCGCCTGGTTATCCGGCGGCGATGAGAGGATGGTAGAAAGCGAGCAAGCAAGGCCTGCTTTTTTGAAAAAAAGCAGCAAAAAACTTTTGCTCCTGCTGTCGCGGAGCCTCCTGCAGCGTGAGCTCCAGAAAACAAAGGTTTTTTGTTCTTTTTTGTCAAAAAAGAAGCGCTTGCTTACTTGTCCGGCCGACGTTGCAGGCTTCCGGTATCAGGAAAAGTGACATGGAACAGGCACTCAACCCGAACAGCGCGTCCGCCCAGGCAGGCCGCCCGGCACCGCATCTGGTGAGCGCGCTGCCGGTGGCCGCGCGCCTGTCCATCCGCAACCTGGACTTCTTCTACGGCACCAACCAGGCGCTGAAATCCATCGCACTCGACCTGCCGGACCGCCGCGTCACCGGCATGATCGGCCCGTCCGGCTGCGGCAAGTCCACCCTGTTGCGCGTGCTGAACCGCATGTACGACCTCTACCCCGGCCAGTACGCCACCGGCGAGGTGATGATGGACGACGTCAACATCCTCGGGCGAGAGGTGGACACCGGCGCGCTGCGCAGCCGCGTCGGCATGGTGTTCCAGAAACCCACGCCGTTCCCGATGAGCATCTACGAGAACATCACCTTCGGCGTGAAGCTGCACGAACGGCTGTCCGCCAAGGACATGGCCGTGCGCGTCGAGTGGTCGCTCACCCGCGCCGCCCTGTGGGCCGAGGTGCGCGACCGCCTGCACCGCCCGGCCGCCGGCCGGTCCGGCGGCCCACAGCCGCGCCGGTGCCTCGCGCGCCCCCTAGCCCCGCGGCCGGAGATCATCCTGCTCGACGAGCCGACCAGCGCGCTCGACCCGATCAGCACGCTGCGCATCGAGGAGCTGATCGACGAGCTGAAACGCGACTTCACCATCGCCATCGTCACCCACAACATGCAGCAGGCGGCACGCTGCGCCGACCAGGTCGCGTTCTTCTACCTGGGCGAGTTGGTCGAAGTGGCGCCGGCCGGCCAGATCTTCACCTCGCCGAAACAGCGCCGCACGCAGGAATACGTCACCGGACGGTTCGGGTGAACGGCGCGCCCCAATGCGCGCGCACGCCCGACGTCACGGCAGGCAGAAGCCGGAGGTCGCGTGCGCGATGCGCGCGCCCCGCTCCGCGCCCATGCGCGACTTCACGACAGGAGGCCTGACAAATGGCTGATTTGGCTGAGCACATCGTGACGAGCTTCGGGCAGGAACTCAAACGACTGCGCGACCTGCTGGTCGAAATGGGCGGCCTGGTGGAAGCCCAGGTCGCCACCGCCACCATCGCGGTGGTGGAACAGGACGTGGAAGCCGCTGCCCGCACGGTGGAACAGGACCCCGCGGTGGACGCACTCGAACGCGAGGTGGAAAGCTTCGTCATCCGCCTGCTCGCCTTGCGCCAGCC
>CAXUIR010000396.1:0-1777 GCA_964251005.1 uncultured Acetobacteraceae bacterium
CGTGGTGCCGATCCTGCAACCCACCGACCCGCCGCCGCGCGAGCGCATCCTGCTGGTGCTCGACGGTATCGGCAACCCGCACAACCTCGGCGCCATCGCCCGCAGCGCCGCTTTCTTTGGCGTCCGCCACCTGGTTATCCACCACACGGCCGGCGCCGCCCTGCCGTCCGACGCCGCCTACCGCACCGCCGAGGGCGCGCTGGAACACCTTGAGCTCTACCGCTCGCGCGACTTGCCGGCGCTGCTCCACGCGCTCACCCCGGTGTACCGCACGGTGGCCGCCACGCTGCGCCCCGGCGCCATGCCGATGGCCGAGATGCCGCGCGACCGGCCGGTGGCGCTGGTGCTGGGCGGCGAGGAGCACGGCGTATCGCAGGCAGTGCTGGCGGCTTGCCGGCGGGAGGTGCGCATCGCTGGCAGCGGGTTGGTGCAGAGTCTGAACGTGGCGCAGGCAGCGGCGGTGTTGCTGTATGGGTTTGGGTGAGCGAGCAAGCGGTTCTTTTTTGAAGAGAAGAACCAAAAAACTTTTGCTTCCTGGGGCGCGCCTTGGGGAGACGTTGCGACACTTTCTACTGGCTTGTTCAGGCTTTTCGCGAACGTGCGAGCCTACCTTCCCTACCTGAGACGCTGGATCAGCCCCAGCCCCTTCGACGTCCGGTAAGAAAGACAAGGCCTTCTTTTCTGAAGAAAAGAAGCAAAGACTTTTGGTCCTGCTGTCGCGGAGCGTCCTTCAGCGCGCACCACGGGAACAAAAGTTTTTGGTTCTTTTTTTCAAAAGAGAACCGCTTGCTTTGCCTGTCACCGGCCGAGATTTCGGTCAGTGCGTATCGCCTGCCTCGCCTCGCTTGACGCGCCCACAGCATGTGCGATGCATCCGCTCCCACAGGAAAGACGGAGCAGACCATTGACCAAGACGATCACCGCCGCCGCGCTGGCCTGCACCGCGCTGCTGGCCTGCGCAGGCGCAGCCCTCGCCGACACCACCTACACGGTCGACAAGATCACCATCACCGGCAACAAGACGGTAACCACCCAGGCTCTGCTGGACGGGCTCAGCTTCCACAAGGGCAGCCACGTGACGCAGGCCGACATCGTCGCCGGCCAGGACGACGTGGGCAAGACGCTCAAGGCGGCCAACGTGGTGGGCGGCATCAAGACCGGCATGCGGCAGCTGGGTAAGAGCCACGTCGAAGTCATCTACACGATCGACGACCAGGGCGCACAGGCGCCCATCGTGAACCACCTGGCCCCGGTGCTGCACGCGCAGATCTTCGAAGGCAACAAGTCCGTCGCCACCGACAAGCTGGCGGCCGCCTCCGGCCTGACCGCCGGCGACAAGCTGACCAACGAGAAGATCGCCGCCGCGGAGGCGGCCATCGGCGAGGTCTACAAGGCGGCCAAGCTGCCGGTCAGTGCGAACCTGTCCGGCACCACGCAGGCGCTTGCGGGCGGGCAGGTGGACGTGACCTGGCACATCACCGAGACGAAGGTGAAGCGCAAGTCGCACGACGTCCAGGACCAGCGCGAGCAGCTCGAGCAGTAGGCCGCTCGTGGCGGGCGGCGCGCACCACGCGTCCGCCTGCGCGTCCGGCCCTGGCCAAAGCCGTTTCAGCGCCAAGCTTTTCTGCGCTACGCTCAGCGGCGAGACTGAACCGCAAGTCGAGACGCCGTGGCGTTGTCCGGCCGGCCGGCGTGCCGGCCGGGCCGCGCCCGCCCCCTGGTTTTGTGGGCCCCGCCCCGGGGGGGTAGCCGGCCGGGGCGGGGGCCAGGGGCCCGC
>CAXUIR010000396.1:1787-2733 GCA_964251005.1 uncultured Acetobacteraceae bacterium
CCCCCGCGCCTTCTCCCACCCCCTGGGCGCGCGGGGGGGGGTGGGCCGGCGGGGCGGGGGGCCGGCCCGCACCGCGCCCGCCCACTGTTTTGGTGAGCACCGCCCCGGTGGGTAAGCCGGCCGGGACGTGCTCCAGGAGCCCGCGCCATGGCGTCTGTCATCCAAGGCCGCATGCAGACCGGACGCGCCCCGCAGCGCCGCCTGGCCTCGCCCGCCATCCGCGAGATGGTCGGCCGCCGGCTGGCCGAACTGTCCGGCCTGGCAATGGCGGCAGCGGGCGCCACGCTGCTGGTGGCCCTGATCACCTACAACCCGCGCGACCCGTCGCTGAACACCGCCACCTCGCAGCACGCCACCAACATGGTGGGGCCTGTGGGCTCCGTGCTGGCGGACTTCCTGCTGCAGGGCTTCGGGTTGGCCGGCGCGCTGCCGGGCATAGCCATGTTGACCTGGGCCTGGTGCATCGCCAGCCGGCGCGGCATGGGCAACCCGGCCTGGCGGGTGATGTGGACTCTACTGGCGATGCCCTGCCTGGCGACGTTCTTCTCGCTGTGCGCGCACGGGCTGCCCTGGCCCACCAGCGCCGGGGTGGGCGGCGCCGGCGGCCACCTGCTGTCGGTGACGTTCCTGGACATGGCGCAGGGCACGCTGGGCGGCTTGGGCGCGGCGCTGGTGTTCCTGGCCGCAGCTGCGCTGAGCGTGCTGTTCTGTGCGGCCAGCGTCGGGCTGACGATGGGCGAATGGCGTGCCGCCGGACGCGGGGCAGCCTCGGCCGCCCGCGCCGGCGCCTCCGGCAGCCAGGCGATGGCCGGGCTGTTCGTGCGGCCGCAGCCCCCGGCCGGCCTCGTGCTGCCGGCGGACGACGAGGCGGACGAGCCGATCTACGTGCCGCCGGTGGCCACCGTCACCAGCCCGTCGCTGGCGCCGTCGGCCGGCACCCCGGTGC
>CAXUIR010000397.1:0-2713 GCA_964251005.1 uncultured Acetobacteraceae bacterium
GCTGTGCGTATCTGCGTCGCCACAGGGCCTTCGGTGGCGGACCAGAGTACCGCCACGGCAAGGAACGTGAAGGCGGCGATGTCGATCTGGCGCTTGAACGGCGCCAGTTCGCGCACGAAACGCGCCGCCGCCGCCGCCACGAACGCCAGTATCGCCAGCCATCCGAGGCTGCCGCCCACATTGGCGCCGGTCGGGTTCACGGAACCGCCTGCCACGCTTGTCAGGCCCGCCATGTCGGTGGCGCCGAGTCTGGCGGAGAGCGACACCACGGGCAGCACGGCTGCCAACAACACGAAGACGGCCGCGGCGATCGCCAGGTAGCCTGCCGAGGACATGATGGCGTTCAACGCCGTGCGGAACGAGACCTGCTTGGCGGACATGCGAACTTTCCCCCGATAACGAAGGGCAGACTACACGGATGATTCGCGATCAACACAAGGCCGGATGCCGCATTCGCCGGCGAGCTGCCCGAGGGTGAACGTTCGAGGGCTGGCGGGCAAGGTCCCGCTGGGCCGCGCGCTCAGCCGGACGAGATTGCGGGCACGGTGCTGTATCTGGTCTCGCCAGCGGCCTCGTAAACGACAGGCGTGGCCCTGAACGTGGACGGCGGCTCACTGGTGAGATGAGCGCAGGTCTACAAAGCGAGCATGTCCGAAGAGCCGCAGCACCGGTCCGAGCGGCAGGTCTGAAGAAAGCGAAAGACTTTTGTCTCTGCGGTCGCGGACTCTCCCGCGGCGCGTACCCAAGAAAACAAAAGTTTTTTGGTTCTTTTTTTCAAAAAAGAACCGCTTGCCTTGCCTCGGCACCGCCCGACGTCTCGGGCAGCTGGGCAAGTGCCTCGATTTTTTTCCAAAAAGAACTGCCGCCTTTGGCTTCAAACGCGGCAACAAGTTGCCTAATACGTCAACCAACAAGAGGAAGCCGTCATGAGTGATCGCGAGGCCATGGAGTTCGACGTCGTCATCGTGGGCGCTGGCCCCGCTGGCCTCTCGGCGGCCATCAGGCTGAAACAGCTCGCTCCGGACGCTGCGGTCTGCGTGGTGGAAAAGGCCGGCGAGGTCGGCGCCCACATCCTGTCCGGCGCGGTGATCGAGCCGCGCGCGCTCGACGAGCTGCTGCCCGACTGGCGCGAACGCCAGGCGCCGATCCACACCGAGGCGCGCGAGGACCACTTCGTCTTTCTTACTGAGAAGGGCGCCTATCGCTCGCCGGTGACCCCGCCGCAGATGAACAACCACGGCAACTACATCGTCAGCCTCGGCGACGTGACGCGTTGGCTCGGCCAGCAGGCCGAAGCCCTCGGCGTGGAGATCTACCCCGGCTTCTCGGCCGCCGAGTTGCTGATCGAGAACGACCGAGTGGTGGGCGTTGCCACCGGCGACATGGGCGTCACCAAGGAAGGCGAGCACGGCCCGAACCACGCGCTGGGCATGGAGCTGCGCGCCGCCTACACGCTGTTCGGCGAGGGCTGCCGCGGCTCTCTGTCCAAGCAGCTGATGGAGCGCTTCAACCTGCGTGAGGGCGTGGACCCGCAGACCTACGGCTTGGGCATCAAGGAGCTGTGGGAGATCCCGCGCGAGAACCACAAGCCAGGCTTCATCATGCATACCGTCGGCTGGCCGGCGGACAAGGACACCTATGCCGGCTCGTGGCTGTATCATTTCGGCGACGGCCTGGTCTCGTTCGGCTACGTCGTCGGCCTGGACTACAAGAACCCGTGGCTCTCGCCATTCGACGAGATGCAGCGGCTGAAGACGCACCCGCACATGCGCAAGCATTTCGAGGGCGGACGGCGCATCAGCTACGGCGCGCGCGCGCTCTCGGAAGGCGGGTTCCAGTCGATCCCCAAGCTCACCTTTCCGGGCGGCGCGCTGATCGGCGATTCGGCAGGCTTCCTGAACCTGCCGAAGATAAAGGGCACGCACTGTGCCATGAAGTCCGGCATGATGGCCGCCGAAGCTGCCGCAGAGGCGCTCGCCGCCGACCGCACTGTGGAGTTGACCGCCTACACCGAGAAGTTCCAAGCAAGCTGGCTGTATCCGGAGCTGAAGCACGAGCGCAACCTGCGCCCTGCGTTCGCGAAGTTCGGGCTGTACGGCTTCATGCTCTACTCCGGGCTGGACACCTTCGTGCTGCGCGGCCGTGCGCCGTGGACGTTTCACCACAGGCATGCCGACCACGACGGCCTGGCCAAGGCGAGCGACTCGAAGAAGATCGAATACCCCAAGCCCGACGGCAAGCTGACCTTCGACCGCCTCTCCAGCGTGTTCATCAGCAACACCAACCACGAGGAAAACCAGCCGGTTCACCTCAAGCTGCGCGACCCCGGCCGCTGGCTGGGCGTGAACTGGGAGGAGTACCGCAGCCCAGAAAGCCGCTACTGCCCGGCCGGCGTCTACGAGGCGGTGGGCGTTGAGGAGGGCCATCCGCGGCTGCAGATCAACGCGCAGAACTGCGTGCACTGCAAGACGTGCGACATCAAGGACCCGACGCAGAACATTGACTGGTCGGCGCCGGAAGGGGGCGGCGGGCCAGCGTATCCGGGCGGGATGTAAGGCAAGGCAAGCGGTTCCTTCTTGAAAAGAATCAAAAAACTTTCACTCCCTGTCGCGACTATCCGGCGACTATCCGGCGACTATCCGGCGACTATCCGGCGACCGCGCGACAGCGGAAGCAAAAGCTTTTTGCTTCTTTTTCTCGAAAAAGAAGGCCT
>CAXUIR010000398.1:0-1318 GCA_964251005.1 uncultured Acetobacteraceae bacterium
GCCAAAACGATTCACACTCGACCCGCTCCACCAAATGCCGGGACTAAACATCTAAAAAACTTTTGTCTTCCTGGGCGCGCGCTGGTTGAAAGGTCCGCGACAGCGAGACAAAAGTCTTTTGCTTCTTTTCTTCAGAAAAGAAAGCCTTGCCTTAAAAACGCCCGCAGAACGTTCCCATCCTGCGCGTCGGCAACCACGCTGACCGCCACGCTCCGCCCACCGCCGAGCATGCGCAGCCTGTCCCGCAGCCCGCCGGTCATCTGGGTGCCCCCCATCCACACCGCGTAGGCGGCGTTGCGGCCGGTGTCGCGCGCGCTCAGCATCATCCACGGCTGGCCGGCCGGGCTGCGCCAGCCCTCGCTGTCGATGTCGGTGCCCAGGCCCTCGATCGCGGGGAGCCGCGCTGCGTCCAGAACGCGGGCAGGGTTGGCACCGGCCGGCAAGGTGGTGGCGGTCACCCGCAGGCTGGCGGCACCGCACTGGAACATCTGCGTGCTGACGGCGCCGGCCAGAGTGGACGCACCCGCCTGGCACGACGCGGGTGCGAGCACGCGCGGCACGATGGCGGACGTGGCTCTCCCCTGTGCACCCGGCCCGTCCGCCAGGATGGGGCCGGCACAGGCCAGCAGCAGCACGGGCACGCAGGCCAGCATCAGATGCGTCGGCTCTGCCGGCCGGCCGCCGGCGTCCGGCAGAACGGCAACCGCCGCTCGATCCTCGCGGAGCGGCAGGCCGGCGAGCGCCAGCAACAGGATGACCACGGAGAAGAACACCCAGCCGTAGATCAGGTGGTCGGCCGCACCCGCCTCGGCGCTGCCCAGCAGGTGGCCGAGCAGGACGATGCCGAGGCCGCGGATGCCGTTGGCGACCACCGGCACCCCGCAGGCAACCGCGATGAACGCCGCGCGCCGCCACGGCGAGCGAAAGATGGTGACCGCGTAGAGCGTGCCGAACGCCACCGAGGCGATCAGGAACCGCAGCCCGGCACACGCCTCGGCCACGTAGAACATGCCTTCAGGGATGCGGATGTGGAACGCATCGGACTCGACCGGCACGTCCAGCAGGTGCAGCCCGCGGATGATGAAGCTGGTGGTGAAGTGCTGCAGCGCAGGCGTGAGAAAGGCGCCGAACGGCACTAGGAACAGCAGATAGAGGAAGGCGGCCGAGAGCGCCCACCAGAGCGGAAAACCCAGCGCTGCGACCAGCAGCAGCTCGGCGAAGCCGACCACCGCGAGCTGGCGGCCCTCCATGATGCCCAGCCAGTCGGCCAGGGTCCAGAACGCCGCCAGGGGTAGCGCCAGCAGCACCGGCCAAAAGC
>CAXUIR010000398.1:1363-2710 GCA_964251005.1 uncultured Acetobacteraceae bacterium
GGCCGGCCCCCCCCGGCCCGCCCGCCCCGCCCGCCGCTCCCACAGCAGCCAGCCGACGATCGGCAGCACCAGCCAGCAATGGCCGTAGGCGGTCGAGGTGTTCCACACGGTGACGGCGGCCTGCACCTCCGGCCGGAACGCCAGGCAGAGCAGCACCAGCCCGACGCCGGCCACCAGCCAGGGCGTGCGGGCCGGGGCAAGCCCACGGGCGGGGACGGCCAGCGCTTCGCTCATCCGACGCCGCGCACCAGCACGGGGCCGATGACGTTGGCCACCGGCACCGGCAGGCGCTTCCAGGCGGCGATCATCAGCCGGTATTTCGGGTTGGTGGGGTTCACCTCGGGCACACGCTCGCCGGGGCCGAGGTTCACGCGGTACGCCAACGGCTGCGGCTCGAACCCCCAGTTCTTCTTGAACGAGTAGGCGCCGGTGCCGAGCTTGCTGCGGCCGAAATCGAACAGGCGGCAACCGCGGGCGGCGGCGCGGCGCATCACCTCCCAATACATGAAGTCGTTGCTGAAGCTGGTGCGGGCCTGCCGCGTGCCGCCGCCGTAATAGGGGATCACCTCGTCGCGCCAATAGAAATTCAGCACCGAGGCGGTAGGGCGCCCGGAGTCGGTCACGGTGAGCACGTCCGTGGCGTCGCCGAACGTTTCGGCCAGGATGCGGAAGTAGCGGCGCGCGAACACCGGCGTGCCAAGGTTGCGCACGCTCTCTGCGTAGATCGCGTGCAGCGCGTCGACGTTGCGATCGGTGGTGGCGACCAGGCCGCGTTCGATGCCCTTGCGCACCACCGCGCGCTGCTTGCGCGGGATGGCTTTCAGGTTGGCATCGTCGTTGCCGGCGATGGCGCGGCGGAAGGTGACGTACAGCGCGTCGCGTGCGCGCCAGTCTTCCGACAGCGCCTCGTCCGTCGGGGCGTTCAGGTAGCGGAACTCGCAGGCGGACGCACCGAGTTCGCTGCGCAGCGAGGCCGCATGGTCGGCGAGCGCGCGCGCGGCTTCGGCGGTGGCGGCGAGGGGGCCGCCATAGACGCAGAACGGGCTGCTGATCAGCGTGTTGCCGAACAGGCGGGTTTTCACCTGCGCCAGCGGCAGCACGCCGACGATGGCGCCGTCCTGCTCGGCGGCGACGTAGTGCGTGCGGTGGGAGAATGCCGTTTCGATGACGCGGCGCCAGGCGGCGAGGTGGAAGAAGGTGGCGTCCGGGCGCGCGTGGACGAAGGCATCCCAGGCGGTGGTGTCGGAACCTAAGGGGGCTAGCTTGATCATCGGGCAAGCAAGCAAGCGGTTCTTTTTTGAAAAAAAGAACCAAAAAACTCTTGTTCCCTTGGGCGCGCGTTGTGGG
>CAXUIR010000399.1:0-2701 GCA_964251005.1 uncultured Acetobacteraceae bacterium
GACAGGCGCAGCACGCCCAGCTTCATCGTCTGCGCCGCGCGCACGGCGCCAGCCGCCAGGTGCACCACCTCCAGCGAGCCGCCGCCGATGTCCGCCAGGATGCCGTCTGCCGCCGGTATGCCGCACAGCACGCCGGCCGCCGAGAAGCCCGCCTCCTCTTGCCCGCTGAGCACGCGCACCCGCACGCCCGGCAGGCTGGCCTGCAACGCGGCCACGAAGGCCGCGCCGTTGGACGCGTCGCGCACCGCGGCGGTGGCCAGCACCTCGAACGGTGCTGCACCCATGGCGTGCGCGATGGCGGCGTAGCGCGCCATCACCATCACCGCCTGCTCCACGCCGTCCTCGTTCAGCCGTCCGGATTGCTGCAAGCCGCGGCCCAGGCGCAGGACGGCTTTCTCGTTGAAGATGGCGACGGGGTTGCGGCCCCGACCGTCGAAGACGACCAGGCGCACGGAGTTGGAGCCGAGGTCTACGACTGCGGAACGTTGCATCGGACACATCCAAAGGAAGCAGTTCTTTTTTGAAAAAAAGAACCAAAAACTTTTGTTCCCTGGGGACCCGTCTGCGGAGAGATCCGCGACAGCCGTGATAAAAGCTTTTTGCTTCTTTTTCTCGAAAAAGAAGCGCTCGCTTTCTTACCCCATCGCCCAAGCCAGTATCGCCTTCTGCGCGTGCAGCCGGTTCCCCGCCTCGTCGAACACCACCGATTGCGGCCCGTCCAGCACCTCGGCCGTCACCTCCTCGCCGCGATGCGCCGGCAGGCAGTGCATGAACAGCGCGTCCGGTGCGGCCAGCGCCATCAGCGCCCGATCGACCGCGTAGCCGGCCAGCGCGTGGTGGTCCTTGTCGGGGTCGTCCGCCATGCTGACCCAGCAATCGGTCACCACGCAGCGCGCGTCGCACACCGCCTCGCCCGGGTCGCGCGTCATGAGCACGTCGCCGCCCTCCCGCAGCGCCCAGTCCAGCAGGTAGCCGGGGATCTCGCACGCCTCCGGGCTGGCCAGGCGCAGCTTGAAGCCGAAGCGCACGGCGGCCTGCACCCAGGTGCGCGCCACGTTGTTGCCGTCGCCTACCCAGGCCACCGTCTGGCCGGCAATCGGGCCGCGATGCTCCTCGAAGGTCAGCACGTCGGCCATCAGCTGGCAGGGGTGGCTCGCCTCCGTCAGGCCGTTGATCACCGGCACGGTGGCGTAGCGCGCCAGCTCCTCCAGCTTGCTCACCTTGTCGGTGCGCAGCATGATCGCGTCCACGTAGCGCGAGAGCACGCGCGCGGTGTCCGCGATCGTCTCACCGCGGCCCAGCTGCATCTCGCGGTCGGTCAGCACCGTGCAGTGGCCGCCCAGCTGACGCATCGCCACCTCGAAGCTCACGCGCGTGCGGGTGCTCGGCCGCTCGAACAGCAGTGCGAGGGTCTTGCCGGCGAGCGGCGCCGGCGGCGCGGCTCCGCGTTTCAGCGCGGTGGCGGCACTCAGGATGCGGCGCAGCGTGGCGGTGTCGAACTCGGCCAACTCCAGGAAGTGGCGCGGGCCCGCCGGCGCCTTGGTCGGCTTGCGTGCCCTCACGTGTCAGCGCTCATTGGGCGGCCGGCGCCATCAGGTGCTCGTGCTCCAGTGCCACGGCGGCGCGGCCGAGCTTTGCGAGGCCGTCCTGGATGTCCGCGTCGGTCACCACCAGCGGCGGCACCAGGCGCAGCACGTTCTCGCCGGCGGCCACCACCAGCAGGCCCTCGGCGACGCAGGCCTTCTGCACCGCGGTGTTGGGCAGCGCGCACGCCAGCCCCAGCATCAGCCCGGTGCCGCGCACGCCGGCGAACACGCCGGGCCGCGCGGCCACCAGCCGGTGCAGGCCCTCGGCAAGCCTGTCGCCACGCTCGGCCACGCCGGCGAGGAAGCCGGAGGCCAGCAGCACGTCCAGCACCGCGTTGCCGGCGGCCGCCGCCAGCGGGTTGCCGCCGAAGGTGGTGCCGTGGGTGCCCGGGGTGAGGTGCTTGGCCACCGCCTCGCGCGCCAAAATGGCACCCATCGGGAAGCCGCCGGCGATGCCCTTGGCCGCCGAGAGCACGTCCGGCTCGATGCCGGACTGCTGGTAGGCAAACAGCGTGCCGGTGCGGCCCATGCCGCACTGCACCTCGTCGAGGGCGAGCAGCAGCCCCCACTCGTCGCAGGCGGCGCGCAGTTCTTGCAGAAAGCGCGGTGGCGGCACCCGCACGCCGCCCTCGCCCTGGATCGGTTCGACCAGAATGCCGGCGGTCTGCGGCGTGATGGCGTTTCGCACGGCGTTCATGTTGCCGAAGGGGACGTGGTCGAAGCCGTCCACCGGGGTGCCGTAGCCGTCGAGGTATTTCGGGTTTCCCGTCGCCGACAGCATGGCGAGCGTGCGGCCGTGGAAGGCGCCGTCGAAGCAGATCATCCGGGTGCGCTCCGGCCGCCCGGTCTTGGCCATGGCGCGGCGGACCATCTTGACCATGCCCTCGTTGGCCTCGGCGCCCGAGTTGCAGAAGAACACGCTGTCGGCAAAGCTCGCCTGGACCAGACGCTCGGCCAGACGCTCGGCCTGCGGCACGCGATACAGGTTGGAGACGTGCATCACGCGCGCGGCCTGGGCGGCGATGGCGGACACGAGGTGGGCGTTGTTGTGCCCGAGCGACGAGGTTGCGATCCCCGCGCCGAAATCCAGGAATCGTCGCCCGTCCACCGCATAC
>CAXUIR010000400.1:0-2341 GCA_964251005.1 uncultured Acetobacteraceae bacterium
GAGACAAAAGTTTTTTGCTTCTTTTTTTCAAAAAAGAAGGCCTTGCTTGCTTCGGCACGGTCAATCTCGAGCGTAGTATCCGAGCTGCGGCGTGGCGCCGGAGCTAGGCGCTGTGCAGCAAGGCAGACCGGCGGCAATTGCTTGGCCCGACGTGTCGCTTGGATGCTGAACATCGACCGCTCACAATTTGTTTGATGTAAGGGCTGCCTATCCAGAGGCGGCGCGGGGGCGCAGGCGACTGGCGTGCGGTGTCGTGTAAGCTTTACGAAAGAAAGGAAGCCTTCTTTTCGAGAAAAAGAAGCAAAAAGCTTTTGCGAGCGCTGTCGCGGAGTACTCCGCAGCGCATCGCAGCACCGGGGGCCTGGGTGGCGATACTTGTGGGGGCCGCCGGGCTCTGATACAGCGCGCGCCTCATCCTATTGCAGTATTGTGGCGATCCGGCAGCAGCCTGCGCCCGAGTGGAGACTACGCGTATGGCCGTCCCGAAGCGGAAAACCTCGCCGAGCCGCCGCGGCATGCGACGCAGCCACGAGGCACTGCCCCGCGAGGCGCATGCCGAGTGCAGCAATTGCGGTGAGCTGAAGCGGCCGCACCACATCTGCGCCTCTTGCGGCCACTACGACGGCCGCGAAGTGGTGGGCGCTGGCAAGGCCCTGAAGGGCGCCGTGCGCGTCTGACGCGGTTGCCGGGCAGCCCTTAGACATGGCCGCCGACCCGGTCCGCCTCCATGCGCCGCCGGCAGAGCCGTTCACCCTGGCGGTGGACGGCATGGGCGGCGACCACGCGCCGGAAACAGTCGTGCGCGGCCTGAGCATCGCCTCCGAACGCCATCCGGCCGCACGCTTCCTGCTGGTGGGCGACCAGGCGAGGCTCACCCACCTGCTGGCAAGCTCTGCCCGGGCCCAGGACGTCTGCACCATCCGCCACACGCCGGACGCGATCGCCGCCGACTGCAAGCCAACGGTGGCGCTGCGCCTGCGCCGGGCCAGCATGCGGCTGGCGATCGACGCGGTGGCTAGCGGCGAGGCGCACGGCGTGGTCTCCGCCGGCAACACCGGCGCCCTGCTGGCACTCTCCAAAATCGTGCTGAAGACCCTGCCCGGCATCGACCGCCCGGCGATGGCGGCGATCATGCCGTCGGCCCGCGGCGACGTGGTCATGCTGGACCTCGGCGCCAACATCGCCTGCGACACCCGCAACCTGGTCGAGTTTGCGCTGCTGGGCGACATGTTCGCGCGCACCGTTTTGGGCCTGACCGCGCCCAGCATCGGCGTGCTGAACGTAGGCGCCGAGGAGGGCAAGGGCGACGACCAGGTACGCGGTGCCGCCGAGATCATCCGCCGCAGCCACATCGGCGCGCAGTTCCACGGCTTCGTCGAGGGCCACGACATCGCTGCCGGCACCACCGACGTGATCGTCACCGACGGCTTCACCGGTAACGTGGCGCTGAAGACCGGCGAGGGCGCGCTGAAGCTGATCGGCGACCTGCTGCGCCAGGTGTTCGCCACCAACCTGTCCACCAAGGTCGGCTACCTGCTGGCCCGGCCGGGGCTCGACCAGCTGCGCGTCTGGCTGGATCCGCGCCGCTACAACGGCGCGGTGATGCTGGGGCTGAACGGCGTGGTGGTGAAGTCCCACGGCGGCACCGACGCGGAAGGCTTCGCTCACGCGCTCGACCTGGCGCTGGACATGGTGGAGCATCGCTTTAACGACCGCATCCGCGAGGGACTCGGCCGGCTGGGCGGCATGATGGCGGCGCAGGTGCCGGCGTGCGTGGCGGGCCCGGCCGCCCTGGAAGCGGCGCGGTCGTAACCATGAGGCGGGCGCGTATCGCGGGCGTCGGCAGCTACCTGCCGGAGCGGGTCGTGACCAACGACGAGCTGGCCAGGACGGTCGACACCACCGACGAGTGGATCGTCTCGCGCACCGGCATCCGCCAGCGCACCTGTCCGGGCCGCACGAGACGGCCGCCTTCATGGCGGCGCGCGCGTCCGAGGCGGCGCTGTCGCAGGCGGGCGTAGCCGCCGGCGAGGTGGACGCCATCATCCTGGCCACCGCAACGCCGGACGACGCCTTCCCTGCAACCGCGGTGCGGGTCCAGGCGGCGCTGGGCATCTCCACCGGCTTCGCCTTCGACGTGAGCGCAGCCTGCAGCGGCTTTATCTACGCGCTCGCCACCGCCGACGCGTTCATCAAGTGCGGGTCGGTCCGCACCGCGCTGGTGATCGGCAGCGAGGTGTATTCGCGCATCCTCGACTGGTCGGACCGCGGCACCTGCGTGCTGTTCGGCGACGGCGCCGGCGCGGTGGTGCTGCGGGCCGACGAGGGCGGCGCCGGCATC
>CAXUIR010000400.1:2351-2698 GCA_964251005.1 uncultured Acetobacteraceae bacterium
ACGGCTACATGAACGCGATGCCGGAAGCCGGCTTCCTGTCCACCCACCTGCACGCCAACGGCGAGCACGCGGGTATGCTTTACGTGGACGGCGCCGTTGGCCAGCCCGAGCGGTCGGGCCACCTGGTGATGAAGGGGCAGGAGGTGTTCCGCCATGCGGTGGCCAAGCTGGCCGCGGTGGTGGACGAGGCGCTGGCGGCCAACGGCCTGTCCCACGCCGACGTGGACTGGCTGGTGCCGCACCAGGCCAACCGGCGCATCATCGACAGCATGGGCAAGAGGCTGGGCCTGCCGACAGAACGGGTGGTGGTGACGGTGGACCGGCACGCCAACACCTCGGCCGCCTCC
>CAXUIR010000401.1:0-2696 GCA_964251005.1 uncultured Acetobacteraceae bacterium
GCGTCTGCAGAACGGTCCGCGACAGCCGGAGCAAAAGCTTTTTGCTTCTTTTCTCGAAAAAGAAGTGCTTACGCTTTCTTCGTCTCCGCCACGTAACGCTCGATCGCCGTCGCCAGAACCGGCAGAGGCACGCCCCCTGTCTTCACCACCGCGTCGTCGAACCCGCCCAGGTCGAACTTCGCCCCCAGCGACGACCGTGCGACCTCGCGCAGCCGCAGTATCTCGTTGTGCCCCATCTTGTAGCCGCACGCCTGTCCGGGCGAGGCGCAGTAGCGGTCCGTCTCGCTGGTCATTGCGGCCTGGCCCTTGCCGGTCTGTTCCACCAGAAAGGCGACCGTCTGCTCGCGGGTCCAGCCCATGGCGTGCAGGCCGGTGTCGGCCACCAGGCGGCAGGCGCGGAACTGCTGCGCCTGCAGGTAGCCGATGCGGCCGAACGGGTCCTGGTCGTAGAGGCCGTGCTCGTCCACCAGCTGCTCGGCGTACAGCGCCCAGCCTTCGACGAAAGCGTTGAAGCCCATCATCGAGCTGATCAGCGGGATCTCGGCGTGGTGCTCGGCGAGGTAGGCGCCCTGCCAGGTGTGGCCAGGGATGCCCTCGTGCGCGGTCAGCGTCGGTAGCTGGTATTTCGGCCACAGCGCGGTGGTCTTGAGGTTCACGTAGTAGATCGCCGGGCGCGAGCCATCCAGCGAAGCGAAGTTCATGTAGCCGAGCGCCGCACCGTCCTGGATGTCCGGCGGCACGCGCTTGACCTGCACGTCCGCCTTCAGGCCCAAATGCGAGACCTGCGGCAGCAGCGGGCGAATATGGGCGAGGCGGTCGTTGAGGTAGGCGATGAGCTGCGCGCGTCCCGCGTCGGTGTCCGGGTAGAGGAAGCGCGGGTCCTTGTTGAGCGCCTGCAGGCGCTCGCTGATGGTGCCCTGGGTCAGGCCCTGCGCCTTCAGCAGCACGTCCATGCGGGCCCGCAGCGCGCTGTTCTGTTCCAGGCCGAGCTTGTGGATGTCGGCCGGCGAGGTGGTGGTGGTCGTGCCCAGGCGCAGCGCGTAGGCGTAGTAGGCGTCGCCGTCCGGCAGGCGCTGCACGCCGGCGGTGTGCGGCGCGCGGGCGGTGGCGGCGGAGAAGGCGGCGATCTGCCGGTCGAGCGCCGGGTAGACGCTCGCCTCCACGATCTTGCTGCAGCGCGCGGCCCAGTCGCCAGGCAGGTTTGCCTTGGCCGCGCGGGTGGCCAGGGAGGACACCAGCGGCTGCTGGCCGGCCGGAACCGCCCGGAAGCCTTTCAGCTGGCCCAGCGCGTTGGCGGCGATGAAGTCCGGCGGCACCACGCCGGAAGCCGCGTCCGTGCGCAGCCGCGCGGTCTCCTGGTCCAGCAACCTGCCAAACGCGGACACGCGCGCCAGGTAGGCCTCGGCGTCGGCGGTGGTTTTCACCTGGTGCTCGGAGTTGAGGAACTCCGGCAGCGAGGTCACCGCGCCGTTCTGCTGGCTGATGACGTAGGGCGAGGTGCCGCCGGAGAAGCCGGCCTGGGCGCCGCCGCCGTAGCGGAAGGCAGTGCCGTCGATGCCGCGGTCTGCGGCGTAGAGGCCGGTGTCGTAGCGGGTGCGATCGGCATCGGAGAGGCCGGCGGTGCCTGCCGACGTCAAACGCTGGCGCATGCTGCGGACCTGCGCGGCCCAGGCGGCGTCCGCGGCTTGGGTGTCTTCGGACAGCTGCGATTTCAGCCTGGCGTAAGGGCCGGTGTCCAGGCCGAGCCCGGTCGCCTGCTCGGGCGAGAGGCGCAGGATTTCGTCGGCGAAGGCGGCGAGGAGGTGGTGCAGGTTCGCCGACTGGCCGGGCGCCGCCAGGGAGGGCGTGGCGAGTGCGGCGGCCGCGCCGGCCTGCAACAAGGTTCTGCGGTTCAGCGTCACGCGGCTTGTCCTTTCCGGGGTGGGTGTTCTGGCTCGGTCGGGTGAGGACGGAAGTCAAGGCAAGAAGGCGGCTTCGAGTTTGGAACGAACACCCCGGCCGATAGGAGGCTAGCTTCGACGTGTGGTCGTCGTTTGGATGACACGTAGAAAGCAAGCAGTCCTTTTTTGAAAAAAAGGACCAAAAAACTTTTGCTCCCACGCCTGCATCAAGGAGGAGAATACAGACGCAAGCACCGTGCTGGCAGGACCAGACTGACCGTGGCGCAGGCATGGGAGCAAAAGTTTTTTGGTTCTTTTTTTCAAAAAAGAACCGCTTCCTTGCTTAAATTGACAACCCTGCACCCGCCGACCGAAGCTGCCCCGCCGCCCTCGAGGAGCTTCCGGACATGCGCGTTGCTCTCCCCGCAATCCTGCTGGCCGCCGCCCTCGCCCCCGAGCAAGCGGCATCGCCACTGCTCCTCCAGCACCCCTCCTTGTCGCGCCACAAGATCGCCTTCGAGTACGGTGGCGAGATCTGGACGGTGCCGCGCGACGGCGGCACGGCGGCCGCGCTGGTCGCCGGGCAGCAGCGCAACCACGGACCGATCTTCTCGCCGGACGGCAGCATGATCGCGTACACCGGCATGCTGGACGGCAACAACGCCGTCTACGTCGTGCCGGTGGCGGGCGGCAACCCGGTGCGGCTTACCTGGTATCCCGGCAAGGACGCGGCGGTCGGCTGGACGCCGGACGGCAGGTCCGTGCTGTTCAGCAGCATGCGCGCCTACCCGCGCGCCCTTGCGCGGTTCTACCCGG
>CAXUIR010000402.1:0-2685 GCA_964251005.1 uncultured Acetobacteraceae bacterium
CTCCTGCAACGCCGCCAGCAGCGTCACCAATATACGCGCGCCAGACGCGCCGATCGGGTGGCCCAGCGCGCAGGCGCCGCCGTTCACGTTCACCCGGTCCGCGTCGAGATCCATCTCCCGCATCGCCGCCATCGTCACCACGGCGAACGCCTCGTTGATCTCGTAGAGGTCCACGTCGTCCTTCGACCATCTGACGCGGCTCAGCAGCTTGCCCATCGCACCCACCGGCGCCGTGGTGAACCAGGCCGGCGCCTGCGCGTGCGTCGCGTGGCCGCGGATGGCGGCCCGCGGGGTGGCGCCGCGCGCCTTGGCGTCGGACAGCCGCATCAGCACCAGCGCGGCCGCGCCGTCGGATATGGAACTGGAGTTGGCGGCCGTCACCGTGCCGTCCGGGCGGAAGGCGGGCTTCAGCGTGGGGATCTTCTCCGGGCGCGCCTGGGTGGGCGTCTCGTCGTCCGCCACCTCCGTCCTGCCCGGTATGGCCACGATCTCGCCGCGGAAGCGGCCCTCCGCGGTGGCCGCCCGCGCGCACTCCAGCGAGCGCAAGGCGAACGCATCCTGCGCGGCACGGGTGAACTGCAGCGTCTCGGCGGTGTCCTCGGCAAACGTGCCCATCAGGCGGCCGCCCTCGTAGGCGTCCTCCAGCCCGTCGAGGAACATGTGGTCCAGCACGCGTCCGTGGCCCAGCCGGAAGCCGTCGCGCGCACGGTCCAGCAGGTAAGGGGCGCGGCTCATGCTCTCCATGCCGCCGGCCACCATGATGGCGGCCGCGCCGGCGGCAATCTGGTCGTGCGCCAGCATCACCGCCTTCATGCCGGAGCCGCACATCTTGTTCACCGTGGTGGCGGGCACGTGCTCGCCCAGCCCGCCGGCGAATGCCGCCTGCCTAGCCGGCGCCTGGCCCAGGCCGGCCGGCAGCACGCACCCCATCACCACCTCAGACACGTCGGCGGTATCCACGCCGGATTGGGCCAGGGCGGCAGCGATGGCGTGGCCGCCTAGCTTGGGGGCGGGGATGGCAGACAGCGCGCCCTGGAAGGCGCCCATCGGGGTGCGGCGGGCGCCTACGATGACGATGGGGTCGGGGGACATGGGAGGCGCTCCTGACGCAAGACAACAAGCGGTTCTTTTTTGAAAAAAAGAACCAAAAAACTTTTGTCACGGCTGTCGCGGAATCTTCAACGGAGTGCACGCTGACGCGGTTGGCTTAGTGTTTTTAGTGTTTGTCTCAAAGCTCTGCCTGGTGAGTCAGCTGGGGTGGTTTTCGAGCACCGGTGCGATCGTGACTATGTGCACCGGAGCGTCGTGCGAAACACGCTGTTCGCCTAGCTGCGCGTGACGCGTTACGCAAAACCAGCTCGTTTGAGGCTGATAGTTGCAAGCAAGGAAGGCCTTCTTTTTTGAAAAAAAGAAGCAAAAAACTTTTGCTCCTGCGTCTGCACCACGGTTACGCTTGGTTCTGCCAGCTTGCCTGCTTGCATCAAGTATCCCACGCCTTGATGCGGGCGTGGGGATAAAAGTTTTTTGGTCCTTTTTTTCAAAAAAGGACTGCTTGCTTTCTATGTGTCAGCGCTCAGACCATGCTGATATCAGCGCACGGGAGCAAGCAGGTCGACCCTCTTGTGGCCATGAACACCGGCGCGCACAAAACCGCGTCAGAGGGCGGCCAGGCGACTTTGCGAACAGACACTCCAGACGGAAGTCCTTCACCCTGGCACATGCAGGGCTCCGCCACCGGCCGCGTCGTCGCCATCGGCGCCGTCGTCCTCCTTCACGTGGTTCTTCTCGCCCTGCTCACGTCGACCGGCACCGTCCCGCCACTGCTTCCCGCCGTGCTGCCGATCCGCGCCGTCGCACCACCCGCGCCACCGCCGCCACCAGCGCCGCGCCTGCAACCCACGCTCGAAGCGCCACCCGCACTGGCCCTGGCGCTCCCCGAAATCAGGCTCACCCCGCCGCCCGCAGCGCCGCGCGCCGTCACCCGGGCCGCTCCCGCGCAGCAGGCCAGCCATTTCGGCGCCGCCACGGATAGCGGGCTCGGCCTGGACGTCGCCCCCGTGTCCGGCGGCGGCGCCGGCACGCGCGGCACGCTGGCCGGGTTCGAGGCAGCGGTCCGTGCCCGCGTGCTCGCCGGCAAGCGGCAGCCTTCGCTGGCCTGGGACCGCCGAGACACCTGCGTGGTGAACTACCGCGTGAGTGTCGCGCGCGGCGGCGGCCTGGCCGGCTACACGATCGACCCCTGCGCGGTGCAGGAGATCAACCAGGCGGCGCGCGACGCTATCGCCCACGCGAGCCTGCCCGCACCGCCGGACCTCGGCGCCAGCAGCTACGAGGTGCATGGCAGCCTGATATTTCATCCCTAAAACAAGCTGTTCTTTTGGTAATTGCTCACCCGAGGGGGGCGCCGGGCAACCCTATGATATTAACCACCGGATTTTGCCAGGAAGAGGCCGAAGTCAGGAAACCAGGCAAACTGACCATTCCGCAACGACGTTGCACTATACCGCAAATGGGAGATTGAGCCTTCTAATACCAACGGGCCTGGATTGACCGTTCCGAAGCAAGCAAGGCCTTCTTTTTTGAAAAAAGAAAGAAAAACCTTTGCCTCCGCTGTCGCGGACTCACTCCGCGAGCGCGCGACAGCGGAGTCAAAGTTTTTTGGTCCTTTTTTTCAAAAAAGGACTG
>CAXUIR010000403.1:0-2673 GCA_964251005.1 uncultured Acetobacteraceae bacterium
AGAGACAAAAGTTTTTTGCTGCTTTTTTTCAAAAAAGCAGGCCTTGCTTTCTTCCCGTGCGTCGGCAGCCAAGACGCAACCGATAAAAAAACCGGCCGTGCGGCCGCTCTTGCGCCGCGCCGGTGTCACGGCAAGACGTCCGGGCCTTCCTGGGAGACCGTGCGGCTATGAAGATCAACACCACCGGAGGCGCGATCACCGAGCAGGAGCTCGGCCGCACCCTGGTCCACGAGCACGTGCTGGCCGGCTACCCGGGCTGGTACTTGGACACCCGCCTGCCGCCGTTCCGGCGCGCCGACGCGCTCTCCCGCGTGGCGGACGCATTCGCCCGCTTGCACGCCTACGGGGTGCGCACCGTCATCGACCCCTGCCCCAGCGACCTCGGCCGCGACGTGGAGTTCTGCGCCGAGGTCAGCCAGCGCAGCGGCATCACGCTGATCTGCACCACCGGCGTCTACACCGAGGCGTTCGGCATCCCCTACACCTTCCGCCACCTCGAGACCGAAGCCATCGAGGAGATCTACGTCCGCGAGATCGAGGACGGCATCGGCGCCTCCGGCATCAAGGCCGGCCTGATTAAGATCGCCACCGGCGACGGGGCGGTCAGCGACTACGAACGCCGCATGCTGACCGCCGCCACCAACGCTGCCCGTGCCACCGGCGTGCCGCTGATCTCGCACACCGAGAACTGCAGCTGCGGCCACGACCAGATCGACATCGTCACCGGCTGCGGCCTGCCCGCGCACCGCCTGCTGGTGGGCCACTCCGACGGCCGCGACGACCACCCCTACCAGGCGTCGCTCGCCGCGCGCGGCGCCTATGTCGGCTTCGACCGCTTCGGCCTAGAGGTGTTCAACAGCGACGCCAACCGCATGCGCAACGTGGCCCAGATGATCGAGGCCGGCTACCGCGACCAGGTGATGCTGAGCCAGGACCACGTGAATTGCTGGCTCGGCAACATCCCCGGCGTGGGATCGCCGGACGACATCGCGCGCATCCTGCCGAACTGGTCGATGACGCATCTGTTCGAACGCATCTTTCCGGAGATGCTGCGCATGGGCGTGGCGCAGGCGGACATCGACGCGATGATGGTGGATAATCCGAGAAGGTTTTTTGCGGGTGAAACGAAGGAAGCAAGCGCTTCTTTTTTGAAAAAGAAGCAAAAACTTTTGTCTCCGCTGTCGCGCGCTCGCCGGTGAGCGCCTAAAAGCCGAGGCAGAAGTTTTTTGTTTTTCTTCGAAAAAGAACCGCTTGCTTGCCTGTCGCCCATCGGGATACGCGCCAATGACATGAGGACGCCGGTATTTTTTCGAAGCGTTTGCGTCCGCTGTCGCGCGCTCGCCGGACAGGGCCGCGAAAGCCGCAGTAAAAGCTTTTGCTTCTTTTTCTCGAAAGAGAAGGCCTTGCTTACCTTGCTTGGTCTCCGTCTAGAAACATCGCTGACCAGTCAGCTAGCGCAATACGTGTGAGCACCGGATGGCAGGGGCGTCTGCCGGCTGAGCGTCGGCGGACGTTCGTGGATGGACACCTAGTCCTCCACCAGCTCGAACACCTCCAGCGCCTGCGCCTCCCCCACCAGCTCGGCGGTCCTGCGCCACTCCTCCAGCCATAGCGTCGCGCAATCCCCGTCATAGGCGGCGCTCCACGGTTTCGGCCGGTCCAGGTAGTGCAGCACCGCCGCACCCTGCGGCAGGTCGGCGACCCGCGTGCGTTCGCCCACCGGGGTGTTCCACTCGGCGCCCATGCGGTGGAAGCGGCCGCGGAAGCCCAGGTTCAGCGCGCACTGGTCGTGAAACAGCAGCGTCACGTCCTCGTCGGCGATCGCGGCGACCGCGCCGTCGAGTGCCGCGGTCAGCTCGGCATGTGCCAGGTCGAACAGCAGAACGCCGGAGTTGAAGTAGAGGTCGTCTTGTAGGCCATGCAGAGCGATCGCGCGGGTGACTTCCGGGCGCGGCGTCTCCACGCGGGCGGCCAGCGGGTGGCCGGCCAGGTCCGCGGCGAACAAGCTGTCGAGCGGGGTGCGCACCAACACGTCGCTGTCGATGTAGACGGCGCGGTCGTAGCGGCCGGTGCGCTGCAGGTGGCGGGCGAAGAAGATGCGGTAGTACGCGGCAGAGGCCAGCAGGTGGCCGCTCGTGAACAGCCCGTAGGCAGCGTAGAGGCGTCCAGCACCCTGCACCACCTCGCTGGCCGGCACCACCGTCACGCTGAAGCCGCGGTCGCGGAACGGCTGCACCACGCGGCCGGTCAGCTCGGCCAGCGCGTCGTCGGTGATGACGAAGCAATCCTCCCGCCCCGGCGCGCTGTGGGCTAGCGCGCTGTGCAGGGCCACGATGGTGGCGCACAGGTAGTTGGCGTTGCTGCACAGGAACAGCGCGCGCCGGCCGCCGCCGCCCTCGGCCCGCGCCGCGAGCAGGCGCTGAGTGGCCATGCGCTGCGCCATCGCCGGGCTGAACGCGCCGTCGGCCTGCGCGCGCACCTGCTCCATCTGTGCGAGGTTGCCGGCGGCGTCCCAGGCCAGCGCGGTGTGCAGGCGGGCGAGGTCGGGCTGGTCGCGCCAGCCGTCCACGGCCTCGATGGCGGCGAGGAAGAGCGCGTGCCGGCCGGTGCGCTTGGCGGCGCGGAACAGCACGTAGCCGATCTGATCGTAGCGGAAATCCGCGCCCAGCCAGC
>CAXUIR010000404.1:0-2662 GCA_964251005.1 uncultured Acetobacteraceae bacterium
AACCAGGCCATACCGTGGCGCAGGCGTCGGAGCAAAAGTTTTTTGCTTCTTTTTTCAAAAAAGAAGGCCTTCCTTGCCTTGCGTCCGTCAGTGCACGCGGCCCGGTCTCATCCAAGCAAAACAAGGCCGGAAGCGCGAGCCTCTGCTGCACCGCACAGCTACCTGTTGCACGCGCCACGCCGAAAGGCGCACGGTCGCTGGCTGGGGGGCGCGATGCCCGAGCGCTGGTCTGGGGTGTCCGCCCGCAACTTGCGAGGAGACTCCAACCATGACCGTCGCCGCCATCCTGCGCCAAAAAGGCACCGAGATCGCCGCCGTCGCACCCGTCACCCGCATCTCCGCAGTCTGCACCATGCTGGCCGAGTGGCGCATCGGCGCCGTGCTGGTGCGCGACTCCGCCGGCCAGCTGCTGGGCATCGTCAGCGAACGCGACATCGTCCGCTGCATGGCCCGCGAGGGCACCGCCTGCCTGGAGATGACCGCCGCCCAACTGATGACCAGCGTGCTGTTCACGGTGTCGTCCACAGCGAGCACGGACGACGCGATGGGCCTGATGACGGCCAGCCGCGTGCGCCACCTGCCGGTGCTGGAGGACGACCGCCTAGTCGGCCTGATCAGCATCGGCGACGTGGTGAAGGCGAAGCTGGAGGCACAGACGCAGGAGGTCGACAGCCTGCGGGCCTACGTGTCAGGGTCGGTCTGACGCAGCGCCGCGCCCGGCACGGATCCGCCGAAGCCTCGCTGTGTGCCCGACGCCCGGACAGAAACGGACCGGTCGTCTCCGCCAGCCCTGAGGAACCGGATGACACGCAAGACCACAAGGCTGGCTACGGTGTTTGCCGTCGCCATACTCTCGGCCGCCATCGCACCGGCGTCATCGGCCAAAGCTGCCGGGCCGGTCCTGACGACGCTGGTCTCGTTCGACGGCGTCAACGAAGGCCTGTCGCTGGCCGGGCTGACGCTGGACCTGGCGGGCAACTTGTACGGAACCACGCTGTTCGGCGGCACCGGCGGAAACGGCGGCAACGGCCAGGGCAGCGTCTTCGAGCTGACCGGAGCCGACCACACGAAGCTCATCACGCTGGTCCGCTTCAACAGCCGCAACGGGACGGGCCCGGCCACCGCGCTGACCCTCGATGCGTTCGACAACCTGTTCGGCACCACCTCCGCGGGCGGGACCGCGGGAACCGGCACCGCCTTCGAGCTGCCGGGCTCGGACCACCACAAGCTGGTCACGCTCGCCTCGTTCACCGGTGCCAACGGCGCCACCCCGCTGGGCGGCCTGGCGTTCTACGCGCCGGGGCAGTTCCACGTGCCGGGGTCGCCGTTCTTTGCCGGCAACCTGTTCGGCACCACCAGCGCCGGCGGCGCCAACGGCGACGGCTCGGTCTACAAGCTGTCCGGCGCCGGCCACACGACGCTGACGACGCTGGTCTCGTTCTCCATAACCAACGGCAGCAAGCCTGGCTCGACCCTGGTCGCGGACGCCGCCGGACACCTCTACGGGACAACGTTCACCGGCGGACCAGGCACCTACGGCACGGTGTTCGAGCTGGTCGGGCCGAACCACGACAGGCTCGTCACCCTGGCGGCGTTCAACGGCACCAACGGCGCCAACCCGATCGGCGGCCTCACGTTGGATGCTGCCGGCAACCTCTACGGCACCACGCAGTACGGCGGGCCGGGCGGCGGCGGCACCATCTTCGAGCTGGCCGGACCGACCCACCGGCCGCTGACCACCATCGCCTCGTTCGGCTCCAACGACCCCAACGGCGCTGTGCCGCAGGGAACCCTGCTGATCGACGCTGCAGGCAACCTGTTCGGCACGACGAACGGCGGTGCCGACGAGTTCGGCGGCGC
Source organism: uncultured Acetobacteraceae bacterium (assembly GCA_964251005.1). Taxonomy (GTDB): domain Bacteria; phylum Pseudomonadota; class Alphaproteobacteria; order Acetobacterales; family Acetobacteraceae; genus BOG-908. The sequence goes on from CAXUIR010000404.1 coordinate 1,861, forward strand.
CTTTCTCGGCACCGTCTTCAAGCTGTCTGCCAACCACACGACGCTAACGCCGCTCTACGCCTTCACCGGCAACCTGGACGGCGACATCCCGCAAGCCGGCCTGATCGCCGACGCCGCCGGCAACCTGTACGGCACCACCACCAGCGGCGGCTCGGCCGGCAACGGCACGGTGTTCGAGCTTTCGGGGAGCGGCTTCGTCACCGGTGCTGCGCTGGCCAAACCGGCACGCTGATCGCGGGGGCAGCAAAGCAAGCAGTTCTTTTTTGAAAAAAAAGAACCAAAAAACTTTTGTTCCCTTGGTGCACGCTGCAGGAGACTCCGCGACAGCAGGACCAAAAGTTTTTTGCTGCTTTTTTTCAAAAAAGCAGGCTTGCTTTCTTCTCCAGCGTCGGACGTAAAAACCTAAAATCGCCGGTATGTAATGTCCGCGGGGTGGTGGGCAGACAGTTTCCAATATCGTACGCTCATAAAGCAACGTCTCGCTCATTACGCGGACTCTCTGCGCGGCGGACGAATACTTCGATGCCGCTACGGTATCGAAACTCAGCTCCACCGCAGCAACGCGCGCGTAGCCGCCCTTAATCCGCACACCCCGCGTCCCGCAACACCGAAGCCACCGCCGCCTCGGGCACGTCCCTGCTGGTAAACGCCTCCCCAACCCCGCGCGTCAGCACGAACGCCAGCCGCCCGTCCCGCATCTTCTTGTCCCGCTGCATCAGCGCCAACAACGACCCCGCCGACAACCGCCGGCACAGCGCCCCCCGCACCCAACGCCTCCCCCCCCCCGCCAAATGCGCGCACA
>CAXUIR010000405.1:0-2655 GCA_964251005.1 uncultured Acetobacteraceae bacterium
CTTTTGTTCTCTGCTTGGCGCGCTGCGGTAAAATCCGCGGCAGCACTACCAAGGTTACGCTTCGAGAAGCAGGCGTGGCTCGTCGAAGCTGACAGACGCGCTCCGACTAGCGCCGTCTGGAACACCTGAACGACACGTACCGTCACCACGCACCCAAAGAGAGCAAAAGTTTTTTGGTTCTTTTTCAAAAAAGAACTGCTTGCCTTACGCAACCGTCAACTCGCGACCGCCTGGGCAAGGCGCTGGATTTCAGTCCTGGCCCTTGCACAAGCGCGCAGCATGCGCCTCATCGCCCGTCGTCGGTGTGATGTCGGTCAGCACGTTTCCGGCCTGTGCCTCTGCTTCCAGCGTTGCCGCGTCCGCAGCCAGCAGGAAGCGCGACGTCACCGCTTTCTCCGCAGCCGAGGTGACCACGCACACGTAGCCGGCATGCGTGCCGTAACGCTCCTCCAGCGAGGGACGCGTATCGTGCGCTGCGAGGCGCGCCGCCCGGGTTTCCTGCAGCGGGAACGAGGAGCCGCTGAGGCTGCATTGCTGGCCCTTGTAGATCGTCGAGGCGTAGGTGTTCCAGCCGCTGTAGGTGGCCAGAGGCGCCTGCAACAGCACGGAAGGAACTCCGGAGGTCTCGTTGCCGTCGGTGTTCAGCGCGGGCACGAGTTCAGGCAGTACGCGGTCCACGATCGGCGGCTGGTTGGTGATGACGCCGGACTGGTCGAAATAGTCGATGTGCGGACCGAAGTTGAACTTCTCCGGGTGGTTGAGCGCGCTGCCGCCGTAAGGGTAGCCGGGCACGCTTGGAAAGGACTGCGCGGCAATGGCCGGTGTGACGAGCTGGCCGCTCGACAACGTGGGGTACACGCTCGCCGGCATCGGCGTACCCTGTGTCAGGAACGCGATGAAGTCCGCCTGTAGCGCGGTGTTGGTCTGCGTCTCCGGGTTCGGGTTGGCGGGATAGGTGCAGATGCCGGTTGGCGGCAGCGTGGCGCTGTAGGTGAAGCCGCCGCCGCCGCCGCCATGCGTGGTGGACGGCTCGTAGTAGCGGTGCACGTTCGCCGGCAACGGTATGTCGGCGATGGCCGTCATGCCGACCAGGTCGGGCGACATCTTCTCCTCGTAAAACTCCGCCGATCCGAAAGTCTCCAGTATTTCGGGACAGGTGTTGGTGGCGGTGCAGCGGTCCAGCATGCCGGATGGCGGCTGGTTGCGCGCGAGGTTCGGGTAGTCCGCCCACCAGACGGGGGCTTCGTCGGCCATCATGTAGAGGTTGGTGATCACGTCCGGCAGCGCGAAACGCACGTTCATGTAGAGCTGCCGGCCGTCGATCTGCGGCCAGGCGCCGTCGGCCACGCGGCTGCCGGATTCGTCCTCGTTAAAGCCGAGATGGATGCCGGACCGGATGAACGAGCCGGATTGCGAGACGCCGACGCTGATCACCTTGGAGACCGCGCCGGAGATTGGGTTGGCGGTGCCGCTGCGGTCTTCCTTCGCGTGGTGGAAGAAGCTGATGATGTCGCGCGATGCGGCGTAGCCGACGCCGAGCACCAGCGGGTCCTTGGCGGTGAAGACCATCTCGTACAGCAGGCTCGGATCGAACCCGTTCTTCAGGCAGATGCGCGTGGGGTCCGGCGTTCCGGGGAACGGCACGGTGCTGCAGTCGGCCCAGGCCCAGGCGTTGGCCGGGATGGGGTGCTTCGGCCCGTCCACGCCGGTGATAGACTGACGCGCCAGGCTATAGAACTGCGTGATGGTGGGCGAGGTGTCGAGGCTGACCGGCTTGTAGGGCACCGGCGTGGCGAAGATCACCAGCTGCGCGGTGCTGCCGCTGGCGCCGGCGACGTGGCCGTACACCGGGCCGGTGATCGACGAGCCGTCCTTGTTGGTGGCGACCGGCACCTGGATCACCTGGTTGTCGGCGGTGTAGGGCGCATCGAGCGACGTGCACGGATAGGCGGTGGTGCAGTTCGACAGCAGGTCGCCCTGCCAGCCGCTCTGCAGGTAGATCGCACCCGGAACGACGGAGGACGCGGACGGGATGGCGTTGCCGCCGCGGTTCGGCACCTCGTAGAACATCAGGCCGTTTGCGGCGGCCAGGTTCTGCGGCACGGCGATCTGGAAAGTGGCAATGTAGGAAACCTTGCCGGTGGAGTCGCGCGGCGCCTTTCCTATGTCGGTGATGATCTCGTTGTGCGGGTCGGTGGGGTCGAGCTCGCCGAACGCGCGGCCGGTGAGCAGCGTGTAGGCGCCTGCCGTGCCGATGGTAGCACCACCGAACGCCGGCGCCGTGCTGTCGACGACGATCTTGGTGACGGCGGCACTGGCTGGCCGGACCAGACCGAGCGGCGCCAGGCAGGTGGCTGCCAAAGCGCTGCAGCACCAGAGCAACTGCCTGGTGCCGACAAATGATGTTCTCATCGTAACGTTTCCTGGTTTCTGATTGGGCCGAAGATGGGCCGGGCGGGATGAAAACACCGACGCCAAACTCTGTCGCGAGCCGCGTTGTAAACAGAGCGTGAAGCGTGGGCGATGCAAGGCAAGGCAAGCAGTTCTTTTTTGAAAAAAGAACCAAGAAACTTTTGTTCCCTTGGGCGCGCTGCGTGGGAGAGTCCGCGACAGCCGTGATAAAAGTTTTTTGCTGCTTTTTTTCAAAAAAGCAGG
>CAXUIR010000406.1:0-768 GCA_964251005.1 uncultured Acetobacteraceae bacterium
CCGCGACAGCCGCAACAAAAGCTTTTTGCTTCTTTTTCTCGAAAAAGAAGGCCTTGCTTCCTGCCTTTTCGCCAACCGCCCAAGCCGCCCGCTATCCCCGGATTGACGTGCAGGTTGTTACAGACCGACACTGCGACCGTCGCCCGCCACCAGTTCGACTCTCGCACCTCTGACGACCGACGCCTGGAGACTGATGAAGTGGCCGACCTCAACGCCCTCAAGGAAGACCTCACCCGCCGGATGGACGGCGCGCTGGAGACGCTGCGCCGCGACTTCGCCGGCCTGCGTACCGGCCGCGCCAGCCCCGGCCTGCTCGAGCCGGTGAAAGTGGAGGCCTACGGCAGCGAGGTCCCGATCACCCAGGTGGGCACGATCGGCGTGCCGGAGCCGCGCATGTTGACGGTGCAGGTGTGGGACCGCAGCCTGGTGGGCGCCGTAGAGCGCGCCATCCGCGATTCCGGCCTCGGCCTGAACCCCGGCGCGGACGGCCAGGTGGTGCGCGTGCCGATCCCGCAGCTGACCGCCGAGCGCCGCACCGAGCTGGCGAAAGCCGCCGGCCGCTACGGCGAGAGCGCACGCATCGCCGTGCGGGGCGTACGGCGCGACGGCATGGACCAGACCAAGGCGGCCGAGAAGAAGCACGAGATCAGCGAGGATGACGTGAAGGGCTGGTCCGACGAGGTGCAGAAGCTCACCGACGGCTACATCAAGCGCGTGGACGAATCGCTGGCCGACAAAGAACGCGAAATCAAGCAGGTCTGAGGCGAT
>CAXUIR010000406.1:778-2302 GCA_964251005.1 uncultured Acetobacteraceae bacterium
CAGTGGGCGAACAGGCCGCCGCCGAAGCCGGTGGTGGCGACCCCGGCGGCGAACAGCGACGTCGACTGCATGGGGGCGGCGAAGATCAGGGCTGCGAAGGCGAACAGGCCGGCCACCGCGCCGGCGCCCAGGCGGTCCGCCGCACCATCGAGGCGGCGATCCGCAACGACGTCGGCTGGCTCACCCTCTACGCCTTCAGCAGCGAGAACTGGCAGCGCCCTGAGGACGAGGTCACCGACCTCACCGGCCTGTTGCGCCACTACCTGCGCCACGAGGTGGCCGAACTGCACCGCGAGCGCGTCCGCCTGCGCGGTATCGGCGACCGCGCGCGCTTCGGCCCCGACATCGCCGGCGAGCTGGCCGAGGCGGAGCGCCTGACCGCGGGCAACACGCGGCTGAACCTGACGGTGGCGCTGTCCTACGGCGGGCGCTCGGAGATCGTGGCGGCCGCGCGCGCAGTGGCCCAGGCGGCGGCCGCCGGCATGCTGGACCCGATGGCGCTGACCGAGAGCGCGTTCAGCAGCTTCCTCTTCACCGCCGGCATGCCGGACCCGGATTTGGTGATCCGCACCAGCGGTGAGCGAAGGGTGTCGAACTTCCTGCTGTGGCAGGCGGCCTACGCTGAGTACCTGTTTCCGGAGGTGCTGTGGCCGGACTTCAACGCGGCGCATTTCGAGAGCGCGCTGGCGGATTACGCGGGGCGGGACAGGCGGTACGGGGCGCGGCCTGAGTGAGGGTCGGTGCAGCGAGAAGATTGACCACGAAGGCACGAAGGACACGAAGAAAAAAGGCAGCCGGCGGCGAGGCGAATCAGCGCATGCTGCTTGATGTGTCTTGAATCGGCGGCCGACTTCGGACTGGTGAAAGACAAGGCAAGCAGTTCTTTTTTGAAGAAAAGAACCAAAAAGCTTTTGTTCCTTTGGGTGAGTGCTGCGGGAGAGTCCGCGACAGCAGAACTGAAAGCGTCCTGCTTTCGCTACTCGTCAGTCGTTCCCGAAACTGGACGAGCTCGTGGTCCGTGAGTTGCTGGTGTTACAGGGATTCACACAAAGCTCGGCGTGCTTTCTTGCAAGAAAGCAGCAGGAACGTTTGGTATTGCAGTGGCGGAGTTTCCTCAGGCGTGCACTCAAGTGAGTAAAAGTTTTTTGGTTTTTTTTTTCAAGAAAGAACTGCTTGCTTTCTTTCTCTTCAGTCAACGCCACCCATGACCAATCCCAAGTGGCGAGACCTAGGCGTCCGCTTCGCCTCCGCCCTGGTTTTGTTGCCGATCGGCGTAGGCTCCATCTACGCCGGCGGCCTCGTGTGGACGCTCTGCCTGTCTGCCGTCATCGCCGCACTCTGTGTCGAGTGGGTGTTGCTCTGGCGTGCCCGCACGCCGCCGCGGGCTGCCGGTAGCGCCACGCTTGCGGCCGGCTTGGCCTACATCGGCGCCACCTACGCGTCGTTGTGGGTGTTGCGCGCCAACCCGGCGGGACTGGTCAACGTGCTGTTCGTCATGGTGGTGGTCTGGGCCGGAGACATCGG
>CAXUIR010000406.1:2380-2636 GCA_964251005.1 uncultured Acetobacteraceae bacterium
CTACGTCGCCGGCGGGGCGGGGGGGGGTACGGGGGGGGCGCCGTCGATCTCGCGGGGAAAAACGTGGGCGGGGGGGGCCGGGGGCACGCTGTGTGGGGGGGCGGGGGGGCTCGCCGTGGGCTACAGCCGGCCGGTGCACGCGGCGGTAATCGCGCTGGTGCTGAGCGTGGTGGCGCAACTGGGCGATCTGCTGGAGAGTGCGGTCAAGCGCCGGTTCGGCGCCAAGGATTCCGGGCGCGTCATCCCCGGCCATGGC
>CAXUIR010000407.1:0-762 GCA_964251005.1 uncultured Acetobacteraceae bacterium
GAACAAAAGTTTTTTGGTTCTTTTTTTCAAAAAAGAACCGCTTGCCTTGCCTGTGTCTCCGACCACCAGGGGTACGTCGCAAGGTCAAACATGTCCGGGATACCAACGAGGTCCGGCCCATGAAGCGGCCGCAGCCGGGCGCAGACGCGAACGGCAGGAGCGCGCGGACGGTCGTGAACGACGGGGTCGAGCTCGGCGCTGACGGTGACAGCCCGGCACGCGATCAGCACAGTGCGCCGCCGAGCCTGGAGGGCGACGCGTCGACATATTTGCGGCCCGGCGTTGCGCACACGTCGTCCCTCGCTCTGCCGGATGGCAAGCCGGTGGCCCTGCCGTCCGGACCCGCGCCTCGCCCAGCGGAGATCGAGCCACCGGAGCCTCCGTTCACATTCATGGCCAGCCTACCCGGCCGGTTGCTCCCTCTCACCTACGACCGCGAGCGCCTCTGCCTGGTGCTGCTGTGCCTGGCGCTGTGGACGCCTGGGTTCTTCTCCCTGCCACCCGGCGACCGCGACGAGAGCCGCTTCGCCCAGGCCAGCAAGCAGATGAACGAGACCGGCGACTACGTGCGCATCATGAACGGCAGCACGCCGCGGCTGCGCAAGCCGATCGGCATCTACTGGCTGCAGGCGCCGGCGGCCGCACTTGCCGGGCCTGGCCTGGCCAACCCGATCTGGCCGTACCGCATCCCCTCGCTGCTGGGCGGGCTGGCCGCGGTGCTGGCGACGTTCCAGGCCGGCCTGCTGCTGACCCCCGGCCGGC
>CAXUIR010000407.1:772-2618 GCA_964251005.1 uncultured Acetobacteraceae bacterium
GCCAAGACGGACGCGGCGCTGCTTGGGCTGACCACCGTGGCGATGGCGGTGCTGGCGCGCGCCTGGCTCGCCCGGCCTGTGGCAGCCTGGCAGGCGGCGGCGTTCTGGCTGGCGATGGGTGCCGGCATCCTGGTCAAGGGCCCGATCACGCCGATGGTGGCGGGCCTGGCCGCGCTGACGTTGTGCGTGTGGGCGCGGCGGGCGCGCTGGCTGGTGGCGCTGCGGCCGGGCTGGGGCGTGCCGCTGATGCTGGCGGTGACGGCGCCCTGGTTCGTCGCCATCAGCCGGGCCACGCACGGCGCGTTCCTCGCGCAGTCGGTGGGCGGCGACCTGGGCGGCAAGCTCGCCGGCGGGTCGGAGACGCATGGCGGCTTGCCCGGCCTGCATTTGCTGCTGCTGCCGCTGCTGGCGTTCCCCGCGAGCCTGCCGGTGCTGGCCGCCCTGCCCGCCGCTTGGAGAGGCCGGCGTGACGATGCGGTGCGGTTCCTGATCGCCTGGGCGCTGCCGGCCTGGCTGGTGTTCGAGGCGGTGCCGACGAAGCTGCCGCACTACACCCTGCCGCTTTACCCGGCGCTGTTCCTGCTGGCCGCCAGGTGGCTGGGCGCACCCGGCCCGGCCGGCGGCGGCTCCGGACGCGGCGTGCTAACTGGCCCCGCAGCGTTGGGGGTGGCTGCCTGCCGCTCCGGACGCAGCGTCGTAATCGGCCGCGCGGCGTTGGCGACGGCTGCCTGCGCGCTAGCGGGCGCGGCCCTTGCCCTGCCGCCGTTGCTGGGAGGTTCGTGGTGGCTCGGCCTGCCCGCCTGCGCGTGCGTCGCGGTGGTGGCCACGCTCGCCTGGCGCGGCCGGCTGGCCTGGGCGCTGCTGGGCTGCATCCCGCTCTACGCCGCTATCCTGCAACTGGAGCTGCCCAGCCTGGCCTCGTTGTGGATCGCACCCCGGGTGGAGGCGGCCCTGCGCCGCGACTGGCCCGGCTGGAACCCGGCCGGGCAGGGCCTGGCGGTGGCCGGCTACGCCGAGCCGAGCCTGGTGTTCCTGGCCGGCACGCACACGCAGCTGCTGCCGAACGGCCGCTCGGCCGCCGACGCGCTGCACGCCGGGACAGCCGGGCTGGTGCTGGTGACGGACCGGGAGCAAGCAGGTTTCGCGCGTGAGGCGCAGCGCCTGGGCATGGCCACCCGCACGCTGGAGACGGTGCGCGGGTTCAACTACTCGCGCGGGCGATGGGTGAGCCTAAGCCTGCTGGTCCGGTGACTGGCCCTTGCCGGCGGCGCGCACGTCGGCGATCGCGCGCAGCAGGGCGGGCGTGGTGAACGGCTTGGGCAGGAAGCGTTCGTAGGGAGCCATGCCGCGCAGCTCGGCGTAGCGGCCGCTGATGAAGACCACCGGCAAGGTCGGGAACACTTCGCGGGCGGCACGGATGAAGGCGAGCCCGTCCATGCCTGGGCCGAGGTTGATGTCGGTGACGACGGCGCCCGGCGGTTCGTCGGGTTTCAGCATGGTCAACGCCACTTCGGCAGAGCCGCTGTTTTCCGTGCGTAGTCCGGCTTCTTGCAAAGCTTCGTGCAGGCAATCGCGTACTAGATCGTCATCCTCGACGAGCAATATGTCCAAAAAACTGCTCCCGACACGCCTGCAGTCTACAATGCGGCACGCACTAGCGAAATAGACTTTACGACAAAGCGATCAACTGCAGGCACATGGAGACCGTCGGGTCGTGGTAAGAACTTACCAGCCCGTGACGGATTTACAACTCTGAGGTGAGGCGTAACGGTATGGCAGGAGGAAGCGGGAGCACGGCGGTGGTGGAGCTGAGGGGAATCGAACCCCTGACCTCCTCATTGCGAAC
>CAXUIR010000408.1:0-2596 GCA_964251005.1 uncultured Acetobacteraceae bacterium
CGGAGTCAAAAGTTTTTTGGTCCTTTTTTTCAAAAAAGGACTGCTTGCTTTTTGTGAGTCAGATCAAGGCCGGCTGGTATTACTTCATCCCGAACGCGTAAAGCACCCCGCTCGAAGACGGCAGGTTGTTGGTGCCCCAGTATACCACGCCGTCCGAGATCGCCGGCCCGCAGGTGATCGACGTGCCCGCGTTGGCAAAACTCCACAGCACCGCGCCGGTGTTGGCGTCCATCGCCACCATAGTGCCGCCGGTGTCGCCGCCGAAGACCACGCCGTTGGCGACGCTGACTGCGCCCTCCGCCCCGGCGGGCGAGGAACTCGTGTACTGCGCGATGCCGGGTGCGGCGGTCTGCCACTGCACCGCGCCGGTCGCTACGTTCAGCGCGGACCATGAGCCGCCGGTCGTGCTGGCGCCGGAGGGGTGCAGCGTGTAGGGCACCCCGTTCGCGTCGTTCTCGGCCACGTAGACGCGGCTCGCGTCCACCGCGGAGCCGAACAGGATGCCGCCGCGCACGCCGCCCGGCGCCGGTGTCGCCTTCCATACGAACGCACCGCTGCGCGGGTTGAGCGCCCAGTAGGCGCCGCTCTTTTGCCCGGCGCCCACCAGTTGCCTGGTGGTGCCGTTTTCCGTCACGCTGAGCAGGTTCGGCGCTGAACCGAAATCGTAGTCGTGCCCGGCGAAGGCCGGACATGGCTGGGCAGGTGAGAGACTGCCGCAATTGGAAGTGTAGGTGTCGAGCCCGCCAAGCCGGCTGCCCCACTTGATCGCGCCGGTCTTGAGGTCGAGCGCCACGACAGAATCAACGTAGTTGTTCGGCGCGGTGCAGGCAACGCGCTCGGGACCCGTCTTTGCCGCAACCACACACGCGGTCACCGCTTGCGGCAAGGTGTAGTTGTTGCCGGTCGCCAGGTAGATCAGGCCAAGGCTGTCGGAGACGGGGAAGCCGCTGCCCCAGATCGCCCCGCCGGTGTAGCCCTCCGGCACCACGAAGCTCTGCCATTTGATTTGCCCGGTGGCGGCGTCCAGCGCGGTGACGCTGCCGCGGAAAGTCGGCACGTAGCTGGTGGACTGCGTCACCGCGTATTCCTCGCTGGACGAGGTGCCGATGTAGACGGTGCCGTCGTGCACCACGGGGCTCGCCGTCAGCATGAGCCAGGGGTTCTTCTGCGCACCCTGGTCCACGTCGGTCTCCCAGACCATGTTGCCGGTGCTGCGGTCTACGCCCACGACGTTGCCGGACCGCCGGTCCGCCAGGATGATCAGGCTGCCGTACACCGCCGGACTGCTGCGCGATGCCGACGAGTTCTGCCCGGTGTAGGACGACATCCAGCGCATCCAGACCTGCTTGCCGGTGCGGGCGGACAGCGCGTAGACGCCGCCCCAGTCGTCATCGAAGTAGACCGTCCCACCGGCGACGGTGGGCGTGGATGCGATGTTGCCGGCCGAGGTGAACGACCATTTCGGCACCAGATTGCCGACGGTTGCGGCGCTGATGATCGTCTCGTCGGGAGCCTGGCGCTGGTTGCCGGCGAGTGGACCTCCCCAGCCCGGCCATCCACCGAGCGAAGCCGCGTCGGCCACGGACCAGGACATGGCTGCCAGCACCAGGCCGGAAAGCAGCGGCTTCAGACGAGACAAGATGGCCTCCACGGATCGGACGCGGGTTTTGCGCACGCTGCCGCCCGGACTGCAAATCAGCACATCGAGAACGGGAGGGCGGGATGCGCCCACCATCGGCAAGCTTGCCCGAACCAGCAAATTCACGATTGCGTGATGCACCGAAACGTCGTATCACAGAATTGTGAGCAGCGGTCGGTTGCAGGTCCGGACCGGACGTCGCTCTCCAGCAGGACGTATTCACGCCGAACACCTTTCCGTCGTTGATCTTTCAGCCTTCGCGATCGCAGTCTCGGGAGACGAAATGACTGATATTCGTTACAGTTCTTTATTGTCTGCTCTGCTGTCCGTTGCGGCAACTGAGGCGGCGGCGTCGCCCGTCGCCTACAGTTTCAGCGCTACGGTCATCCAATCCAAAGGCGGCCCCGAGAAAGGCACCGTGCTGCCCGTGACGATCACCCTGGACACCGCCTATCCGGCCGACGCCAACACCGTCGATCCCAAGCACGAGGCCACTTACAGCGGCGGTTCCGCCACACCGTCCCGCACCTCGCCGATCCTGTCGGCAACGATCGGGAACCTCAGCTTCCACGGCTGGTACGACGTGATTCACATCGAGAAGAACGTGGGCGGCGTCTCAGAAATCTCGATCCAGTCCACCGTGCCGCAGTATGGCTTGGCGTTCACCATGGTCATGAGCACGACGATGAAGGGCGTGGTGCACTCCGTTGCCATTCCGCGCACCTTGTTTCCGGCCAATTTTCAGACCAGCACTGTCTCGGTTTACGTGACGCCGACGGATGCTTTCGTGGGCAAAGTGAAGTAAGAAAGCGGTTCTTTTTTGAAAAAAAGAACCAAAAAACTTTTGTCTCTGGAGTATACGTTGCGGGAGACTCCGCGACAGCGCTCGCAAAAGCTTTTTGCTTCTTTTTCTCTAAAAAGAAGCGCTTGCTTGCCTGCTTCCTAAAACCCAAACAT
>CAXUIR010000409.1:0-2592 GCA_964251005.1 uncultured Acetobacteraceae bacterium
CCTTCTTTTTCTGAAGAAAAAGAAGCAAAAAGACTTTTGTCCGGCTGTCGCGGACTTATCCGGTGACGGGCGCCCAAGAGACAAAAGTTTTTCAGTTCTTTTTCTCAAAAAAGAACCGCTTCCTAGCGCTTCAGGACGAAACATAACTGCCCGAAGCCCCGCCATCCTTGCTGGTCACCCGCACCCCATCGATGCGCATCCCGCGGTCGATCGCCTTGCACATGTCGTACACCGTCAGCGCCGCCACGGAGGCCGCCGTCAGCGCCTCCATCTCCACCCCGGTGCGCGCCGTGGTGCGCACTGTGGCGGCGATCTCCACGCAGCACTCATCGTCCGGCGTCAGCTCCACCGACACCGCGGTGATCGGCAGCGGGTGGCACAGCGGGATCAGCTCTGCGGTGCGTTTTGCGGCCATGATGCCGGCCAGCCGCGCAGTGCCCAGCACGTCGCCCTTTTTTGCGGTGCCGGCGCGGATCACCGCCAGCGTCTCCGGCTGCATCACTACCCGGGCACGGGCGGTGGCCGTCCGCTCGGTCTCCGGCTTGGCGGAGACGTCCACCATCACGGCGCGGCCCTCCGCGTCGAAGTGGGTGAGGCCCTGTGTCACGCCGAATGGCCGAGCAGCGCGCGGGTGGCGGCCACCAGGTCGGGCTGACGCAGCAGCCCTTCGCCCACCAGCAGGCACTGCGCGCCGACTGCGGCCAGGCGGTGCAGGTCGTCGTGGTTGCGGATGCCGCTCTCGGTGACCAGGATGCGGCCCGGCGAGACGTGCGGAGCCAGCTCGATGGTGGTCTCGATGTCGGTCTGCAGGGTTTTGAGGTTGCGGTTGTTGATGCCGATCAGCGGCGTCTGCAGGCCCAGCGCGCGGTCCAGCTCGGCGCGGTCGTGCACCTCGGCCAGCACGTCGAGGTCGAGGTCGCGGGCGATGCCTTCGAGCTCGATGGCGCGCGAGTCGGTCAGCGCCGCCATGATCAGCAGGATGCAATCCGCCCCGGCGGCACGGCTCTCGTAGACCTGCCAGGGGTCGATGATGAAGTCCTTGCGCAGGACCGGCAGCGGCACAGCGTCGCGGGCGGCTTTCAGGTCGTCGAGCGTGCCGCCGAAATGCGGCAAATCGGTCAGCACCGAGAGGCAGACCGCACCGCCCTCCTGATAGTCGCGGGCGAGCTGGGCCGGGTCCATGTCCGGGCGGATCTGGCCGCCGGAGGGCGAAGTGCGCTTGATCTCGGCGATCAGCCCGCATCTGCCGGCGATCAGCGCGGATTTCAGCGCGTCGCCAAAGCCGCGCGGGCGGTCCCGCAGTTTGGCAATACGGGTCTTCAGCTTGGCCAGCGGCATCTCCGCGCGGCGGCGCTCCAGCTCAGCCGCGGTGTCGGCGCAGATCCGGGCGAGCGCGTCCGGGTGGGATGGGTAGGTGTCGGGCATCGGTCAGGTCGCCTCGGTGGTCAGGCTCGGTTGCGGGTGAGCTTCGCGCTGCAGCGTTTGCAGGACGGACATCGCCGCGCCACCGTCAACGGCAATGGCGGCAAGCTGGGCGCCATCGGCGAGGTCGGCCGCGCGCCCGGCCACCACCAGGCAGGCGGCGGCGTTCAGCAGGACAGTATCGCGGTAGGCGCCCTTGGTCCCGCCCAGCAACGCGAGCAGGGCGTTGGCGTTGCCCGCCGCGTCGCCGCCGGCGATGGCGGAGATGGGCGCGCGGGGCAGCCGGGCATCCTCGGGCGTAACGGTAAAGCGGTGTAGCGTGCCGCCCCGCCACTCCACCACCTGCGTCTCGCCCGACAGTGTCAGCTCGTCGAGGCCCTGTCCGTGCACCAGCCAGGCGCGTTCGCTGCCCAGCGCGCCGAGCGTCTCGGCCATCGGCGCCAGCCAGTCCGGGTGGTAGACGCCGGTGAGCTGCCGGGTGACGCGGGCCGGGCTGCACAGCGGTCCCATCAGGTTGAAGATGGTGCGGAACCCCAGCTCGGCCCGCACGGCGTTGGCCTGGCGCAGCGCACGGTGGTGGTACGGCGCGAACAGGAAAGCGAGGTTGGTGCGGCGGAGCTGCAGCCCCAGCGCCTCCGTGGCTTGGCTCGCCGGCAGGCCGAGCGCCTCGAGCACGTCGGCGCCGCCCGAGCGGGAGGACAGCGCTCGGTTGCCGTGCTTGGCGACCGGCACGCCGCAAGCGGCCACGACGAAGGCGGTGGCGGTGGAGACGTTGAGGGTGGACAAGCCGTCGCCGCCGGTGCCGCAGACGTCGATGGTGCCGGGCGGCGCGTCGATGGTCGTCATGCGGGCGCGCATGGCCCGCACGGCACCGGTCAGCTCGGCCGCGGTCTCGCCGCGCAGGTGCAGGGCGGTGAGCAAGGCGGCGACCTGGGCCGGCGTGGCGGCACCGTCCATGATGGCGGCAAAGGCGGTTTCGGACTCCGGTGCGGAGAGGCTGTCGCCGGCGGACAGGCGCCGTAGGACGGGTTTGAGGTCGGTCACGTCGGGTGGGGGGCGGGCATCCCGCGCGGGTTAGCGCGGGGGGAAGGAAGCAAGGCCTTCTTTTTCGAGAAAAAAAAGCAAAAACCGTTTGCTACGGCGGTCGCGGCCGGCGGAAACGACCCCACC
>CAXUIR010000410.1:0-2581 GCA_964251005.1 uncultured Acetobacteraceae bacterium
GGAGGGCGGACAAGGGCGGGCCGGGCGTCGGGCACGCGGCCGCAGCCGCGGCGAGCACCGAGTTCGGCCAGCGGCCTTCCGACATCCCGCGCTCGATGAAGTGGACGAAGCCGGAGATCAGCCCCTCGTTGCTGATCGCCTGCCGCACGTCGTTGTAGGCGTCGATGTACCACGCCTCGTCGAAGAAGGCGTTCGGGCTGACGGCGCTGCATCGCTTGCTGAAATACAGTTTCGCCACCTGCACGTCCGAGGCGTGCGGCTCGCACAGGCCGAGCGCACTCATCTGAGAGCGTAACCTTCGCAAGTCCATCGATCCAACGAGGGCGTCGATGTCGCGTTCGGACACCCTGGAGTTCAAGGCGATTGCGGCGATGTCAGCAACGTTCTGCACTGCAGGTCCTCCGTGAGAGGCGGCTGTTTATGGGCGGCATGGGCAGGCGAAGATACGAAACCGTATCTATGGTGGACAGGACGCGTATGGTAGTCTCGACACTGCACAGACCTCAATGTGAGATTGCATGGAAATTGGTTGACTCACTCTTAAGATGATCGGTCACAGTCTCAGCAATCGCCATGTCGAGACTTGTGCCCACGTGCGCCGTCCAACATCAGCGTCTTGCTATTGCCGGATAAGCAGCTATGCCATTCCGGTTAGGTAAGTCCTTACTCACGAGCCGGACGCCTCACCACAGCAAGCAAGCCAAGCAGTTTGTTCTGAAAAAAGAACCAAAAATTTTTGTCCCCTGGGCGCACGCTGCAGAAACCTCCGCGACAGCAGAGACAAAAGTTTTTTGCTGCTTTTTTTCAAAAAAGCAGGCCTTGCTTTCTTCCGGCTTAACGGAGCCAAAGTTGCACTCGCTGCTGTTACACCCCCCAGGCTTCGATCCGGACCCATTCGTTCCAATGTCGTTACATAGACGATAAGAGTTTCTGGTTAACAGAGTCTTGCCCGGCGGACGAATTTAGCGGCCTGCATCACGTGGATGCTTTCGACGCCGTTCACCGCACCGGCCGAACCAGCCCGTGCGAGACCGTTATTGTGCTGCACCGCAAAAACTGCGTGCAGCCTCGTAACCTCAGTCGTTACTTGCTAAGGTTGCATGATGCTGCAAACTCTCAACCGGCGCGTGATTGCCAGGCTGCGGGCGACCAGCCGGGCTTTCGGCTGGGCCGCAATCCTGCTGGGAGTGTCGGTCGTTGCCGGCTGGGGTGTCGGCAATCAGGCGCTCGTCACGCTCAGGCCCGGCCTCTCGGCAATGTCCCCACTCACCGCCGTGGCCTTCGCTTTGGCGGGGACGTCCCTCGTCGCGCGCAGGGCTCACCGGACGCTCACGGCCACGGTCGCGGCGTGGCTGCTGGTCGGGCTCAGCGTGGCGGTGCTGACCGGCTACGCGGTGGCCGGACGCGACCTGCTCAACCCGCTGCTCGGCGCCCGCCTGGCGACCCCGGCCGGGGTCGTCGTCGGCAGCATTGCGCCGGCGACGGCATCGGGGCTGCTGCTGCTCGGCACCTGCCTGCTGTGCCTCGGCAGGACTGGAGACCGCGGCAGCCAGCTCCTCGCGTGGTCGTCGGTGGGCGGGCTGCTGATCTCCGGCCTGGCGCTAATGGGCTACGCCTACGGGGTGGAGGGGCTCTACGCCGTGGCGTTCTACCGCGCGATGGCGGTGCAGACGGCGGCCGGCCTGTTCGCATTGTTCTTCGCCTGCTTCGTGCACGATCCTGAGCGGGGCTGGGCAGCGACCATCGCGTCGGGGCTGCCGAGCGGCGCGTCCACCCGGGTGCAGCTGCTGCTCTCCACGCTGGTCCCCTTCCTGATCGGCCTGATCGTGCTGCGCGTGCTCCACGTCGCCCCAGCCTCGGCATCGCCATCGTGGTGGCCAGCACGATGGTGCCGCTCGGGGCGTGGGTTCTGGTCGACGGTCGCCTGCTTGACCGGCTGGAGGCACAGCGGCGCGAGGCCGTGCTGGCGCAGGCGCGGCTGACCGAGGAGCTCGAGGCGCGTGTCCGCGAGCGCTCGGCCAGCCTGGCCTCGGCGGAGGCAAAGCTGCGGCAAAGCCAGAAGATGGAAGCGATCGGCCAGCTGACCGGCGGGCTGGCGCACGACTTCAACAACATGCTGACCGGCATCAGCGGTAGCCTGGACATGATGCGCGTGCGCCTGGCGGCCGGACGCACCGACGATCTGGACCGCTACGTCGCCCTGGCCGCCGAATCGGCACGCCGTGCGGCGACGCTGACGCACCGGCTGCTGTCGTTCTCGCGCCGGCAGATCCTCGACCCGCACGCGACCGACGTGAACCAGCTCGTCGCCGGCATGGACGAGCTGGTGCGCCGGACGCTGGGTCCGGACATCACCCTCGACGTGGCCGCCGCGGCAGGATTGTGGGCCTGCCTGCTCGACCCGCCGCAGCTCGAGAACGCCCTGCTGAATTTATGCATCAACGCCAGGGACGCCATGCCTGCCGGCGGCCGCCTGAGGATAGAGACGGCCAACGTCCGGCTGGACGAGGACGCCGCCGCCGAGCTGGACCTGCCGGTGGGGCACTACGTCTCACTGTGCGTGTCCGACACCGGCGTCGGC
>CAXUIR010000411.1:0-2581 GCA_964251005.1 uncultured Acetobacteraceae bacterium
GGGGCTGGCGTGCACGCAGTGGCGGACGGTCGACACGCGGGGCGAGGTGACGGACGCGTGTTATACGGGGGATGGGGTGTTGTTGCGGGCGGTCTCGGGCGCGCGGGTGCTGATGGAGGCGATCAGCGTGAAGTATGAGGCGCAGGGTGGCGAGTTGTTCGTGCCGCCGGCGGGTTACACGCGGCAGCAGACGAGCCGGTGATTGAGGCGGGGGGTGTTGCGATGCGGATGGTGGTTGTGGCGGTGCTGGTGCTGGTGTGTCGGCCTTGGGGCGCGGCGGCGGCGACGTTGCGGCTGGTGGAGCGGGCGGAGAGTGACGCGACGCACGTGCACGGCGGGGGCGGTGCCGACAATGTGGGCGACATCCTGACGTTCCGTAATCCGGTGTACGACGCGGCGAACAAGGTGAAGGTGGGTTTCGACCAGGGATACTGCGTGCGGCTGGTGGGGGGCCAGGTTTACGAGTGCCATTGGACGCTGAGCCTGGCGCAGGGGCAGATCGCGGTGGACGGGCCGTTCCTGGATGCGGGTGACACGGTGCTGGCGGTGACCGGTGGGACGGGGGCGTTCGGCGGCGCGCGGGGCGAGATGAAGCTGCATGCGCGTGACGCAAAGGCGAGCGCGTATGATTTCAGCTACGAGCTGAAATAAGCCAGTAGGTAAGTGTGACGTGGAAGGCGGTTTTGCCGCGGTTTACGATCGGGTTGCCGTGGGCCTGGGATGCTGCGCTGGTGGAGTAGCAGCCAATTGTCTGCACTCGGTGCTATGACGTCACAGCTGGTTTTATTTACTTGCCGGTCACCTTTCTGTGATGGGATGCTGCTGCGTTCGGATTCGGAAGGCGGCTGGCATGACGACGATCGCTTGGGACGGCAAAACGATGGCGGGCGACCGCAGGATCAGCAGCGGCACGATCGTCTACACGAGCACGAAAATACGGCGAACCGAGGATGGCCGGCTGATCGGCGCAACCGGCGACTACGGCGTCTGCATCGCGATGCTGGACTGGCTGGAGAGCGGCGGCGCGCGTCCAGCGTGCCAGGACAGCGACCGGTGGGCGGCGGCGCTGGAGGTGTTGCCGGACGGGACGTGCTGGATGCACAACCGCGAGACGCGTTGGCGGATCGAGGACGATTTCGCCGCGGTGGGATCCGGCCGGGACTACGCGATGGCGGCGATGGCGCTTGGCCACCCGGCGCGTGTCGGCGTGGAGGTTGCCACGCGCTTCGATCCGGGGACCGGCAACGGGGTGGACGAGTTGGCGTTCGGCGCGGTGGTGAAGCTGGCGGTGGTGGCGTAGGGCGGCTTATGCGAGCGATGCCTGGCGCTGACCTGTAGAAGGCAAGCAAGCAGTTCTTTTTGAAAGAAGAACCAAAAAACTTTTGTTCCCTTGGGCGTGCGCTGCAGAACCTTCGCGACGGCAGGGACAAAAGTTTGTTGCTTCTTTTTTTCAAAAAAGAAGCGCTTGCCTTACTGCACTCGCCGGATGATCGCCTTTGTCAGGTCGTCCGTGCTGGCCGAGCCGCCAAGATCACGCGTGCGCACGCCGTCCGTGACGATGGCGTGGCGGATGGCGGCGCGGAGCCGGTCGCCCAGGTCGTGCAGCCCGGCGTGGTCCAGCATCAGCCCAGCGGCCAGCAGCAGGGCGGCAGGGTTGGCGACGCCGCGGCCGGCGATGTCGGGTGCCGAACCGTGCACGGCTTCGAAGATGGCGGCGTTGGTGCCGATGTTGGCACCAGGTGCCAGGCCCAGCCCGCCGATCAGGCCGGCGATGAGGTCGGAGAGGATGTCGCCGAACAGGTTGGTGGTGACGATGACGTCGAACTGCCACGGGTTGAGCACCAGCTGCATGGCGCAGGCGTCCACGATGCGGTCGTCCATGGCGACGCGGCCCTCGTACTCGGGGGCGATCTCGCGGCCGACGTCGAGGAAGATGCCGGTGAGCGCCTTGAGGATGTTGGCCTTGTGGACCACGGTGACCTTCTTGCGGCCGTTGGCGACGGCGTATTCGAAGGCGTGGCGGATGATGCGGCGGCAGCCGGCGCGGGTGTTGAAGCCGGCGGAAAAGGCGACTGCCTTGTGGTCGTCGCCGACCGGCATGTAGTGCTCGAAGGCGGCGTAGAAGCCGTCGAGGTTCTCGCGCACCAGGGTGATGTCGATGTTGTCGTAGCGGCCGCCGGGGACCAGCGTGAGGGCGGGCCGCATGTTGGCGAACAGCTCGAATTCGCGGCGCAGCTCGACGTTGACGGATTTGAAGCCGCCGCCGACCGGCGTGGTGAGCGGGCCTTTGAGTGCCAGCTTGGTGCGGCGAATGCTGTCCAGCGTGGAGGCGGGGAGCGGGTCGCCGTGGGTGGCGATGGCGGAGAGGCCGGCGGGCGCGGTCTCCCACGTGAAGGGGGAGCCTAGCGCGTCCAGGACGGCGAGAACGCTCTGGACGATCTCCGGGCCGATGCCGTCGCCGGGGATGAGGGTGGCGGGAATGGGTGTCATGGGGAACCGCCGGAGAAAGGAAGGAAGCGGTTCTTTTTTGAAAAAAAAGAACCAAAAAACTTTTGCTCTGCTGTCGCGGAGTTTCCTACAG
>CAXUIR010000412.1:0-825 GCA_964251005.1 uncultured Acetobacteraceae bacterium
GCAAGCAAGCGGTTCTTTTTTGAAAAAAAGAACCAAAAAACTTTTGCGCCCTGGGTACACGCTGCGGGGCAGTCCGCGACAGCCGAGACAAAAGTTCTTTGCTGCTTTTTTTCAAAAAAGCAGGCCTTGCTTGCTTCCTTGGCGCCGCGCGCGCTCCAACGGCAAGTGCCTCGTCGAGTCGTGGAAGAAGGCTCGCTCTCTCCATGCAACGCCCAGCACTCACCGGCCTGCGCGGCGCTGCCGCACTATGGGTCGCCGGCTACCACCTGCTGCTACCCGCCTCGCTGGTCGGCGGCCTGCCGGCCCGCATGCTCGGCCGGGGCTACCTGGCGGTGGACCTGTTCTTCGTGCTCAGCGGCTACGTGCTGGCGCTCAACTACGGCGAGCGCGCCGGTTGGGCCAGCCTGCCCGGCTTCCTGTGGCGGCGCTGGGCGCGCATCTTTCCGCTCTACGGCCTGATCCTCGTGGTGCGGCTGACCTACACGCTGTGTCGCTACGGCGGCTTCGGGGTAGCCAGGCCGTGGGTGGCGGCGCCGGTGGCGCATCCGTGGACGGCCGTCCCGGCCAACCTGCTGCTGGTGCAATCCTGGGGAGTGGCCACCAGCATCACCGGCCCGGCCTGGTCGGTCAGCGTCGAGTGGGCGGCCTACTGCGTCTTTCCGGTGCTGGTGGCCGTGATGCTGCGCGGACGGCCGCGGCGGGCGATGGCGGGAGGAGCCGCCGCGTTCGGGCTGGTGCTGGCGGTCGGCCTGCTGCATGCCGGGCTGGACGTCTGGGACGGCCGCACCGCGGGTCCGCTGCTGCGCTGCCTGGGCGGGTTCACGC
>CAXUIR010000412.1:835-2557 GCA_964251005.1 uncultured Acetobacteraceae bacterium
GGCTGGGGATGTTCCGGCTGTCCTGCTGGCAGCCGGCGCGCCGGCTGGCTAGCCGGCGCCGCTCTGCTGGCGGCGCTGGCGTGGCGCGCGCCGGACCTGGCCGTCTACCCGATGTTGTGCGCGGTGGTGTTGTGTGCGGCTTGCGGACAGGGCGGCGTGTGTGCGCGGCTTGCGGCGCCAGGTATCGTCCGCGCGGGGGAGCTGTCCTACGCAATCTACCTGCTGCACATCTTTTTACTGCACCCGCTCGATGCGGTGCGTGCAGCTTCGGCGCTGTTCCTGCCGTCAC
This sequence comes from uncultured Acetobacteraceae bacterium, assembly GCA_964251005.1. Classification (GTDB taxonomy): domain Bacteria; phylum Pseudomonadota; class Alphaproteobacteria; order Acetobacterales; family Acetobacteraceae; genus BOG-908. The sequence continues at coordinate 1,125 of CAXUIR010000412.1, forward strand.
CAGCGGCGGACGGTCTGGCGGCCGGCCTGGTCGCAATCTTCCTGTTCGCCGCGGCCACTCTGGCGCATGACCGGGTCGAACAGCCTGCCCGCGTCTGGCTGACGCGCCTGGCTGGACGGGCACGACCGTCCTTGACTTGCACCACCCCCGCTTTTAGAAACCTGCCTCTTCCGAAGGTTCGGGTTCGCCCGCGGCTGACGGGCGAGACAACACTGCCAACCGCGAGATAGACCCGACCACATGGCGAACACCGATTCCGCGCGCAAGCGCATCCGGCAGAATGTCGTCCGCACCGCCCGCAACACCGCCCGAAAGTCCCGCATGCGCACCTTCATCAAGAAGGTCGAGACGGCGATTGCCGGCGGCGACAAGGCGGCGGCGACCGCCGCCTTGCGCGAGGCACAGCCGGAGATGCAGCGTGCTGCTGGCAAGGGTGTTGCGCACAAGAACACGGTCGCGCGCAAGCTGTCGCGGATGAGCGCGCGCATCAAGCAGATCTCGGCCGGCTGACCAGCCTGCCCGGCGCCCGTTCGGGCGCTGTTCCCTGCCGCTGAGTGCGGCAGGACCGCGTTGCCCCGACACACGCGGGCAGAGGCGTCGAGAAGTAGAGCCTCGTGGCGCAAGCGCGCCGGCAGGTCAAACTCAATAGTATTCATGATACCAATACTGTCTCTGAAAATTTCTTAACAAATTTTGTTTGCCTTGGGCCATGATCTGACCTAGGTTTTGCCGGCGGGGACCCGCGGAAGTCTTGAAATTCGGTTGCGATTACGTGCTCACCTCCTAGAGCAGGAAGCACAATTGCGTCCGGCCGGCCGCCTGAACGCAGATTGGGGAAAGCGTCACTTGAGCTCGGGAAACTTTCAAACCGGCCGCCGTCTGTCGACTGCTGTGGGGATTGCGTCCGACGCCCCAGCCAGCGCAACCCCACACGATCACCCATGCGACAAGATGAGCACGCCCCTGCATCCGGCCGACGGCCCGGCGGCGGCGCAGTGGGCGCGCGTGCGCAGCCGGCTGCAATCCGACGTGGGCGAGGTGGAGTACCGCAGCTGGTTCCGGCAGATGACGCTGGGCGGCGTAGACGGTGACGAGGCGATGGTCCGCCTGCCCTCGCGTTTCCTGCGCGACTGGGTGCGCAGCAACTACGGCGAGAAAATCACCGCACTCTGGCAGCAGGAAAACCCCGCCATACGCCGGGTGGAAATCCGCATCGAAGAGGGCGCGGACCGGCTGGCGGAAAGCCTTGCCGCAACACCGGCCGCACCCGAGAAACCCCGCCAGCCGGTGCAGTCCACCTCCGGCCCCGCGGCGCGCGGCAACGGACATGTCGGCCGCCTGGTCGAGGACCTCTCCGCACCGCTCGACCCGAGCTTCACCTTCGACAGCTTCGTCGTCGGCAAGCCCAACGAGTTCGCCTATGCCTGCGCGCG
>CAXUIR010000413.1:0-2553 GCA_964251005.1 uncultured Acetobacteraceae bacterium
AGGGAAGTGGGTGCGATGTCAAATCAAATAGTCGCGGCGCAGCCAACGGAGAGCCGCCACACGTGATCGCCTACCTCTACGTGGCCCTCGGCAGTGCAGCCGGCGGCGTTGCGCGCTACGGCTTTGGGCTGATGGCAGGCCGGCTATGGGGGGAAAGCTTCCCTTGGGGCACGATCGCCATCAACGTCATCGGCAGCTTCGTCATCGGCTTCTTCGGCGCGCTGACCATGCCGGAAGGCGCCCTGCCGGCCAGCCAAAACATCCGCATCTTCGTCATGGTCGGCCTCTGCGGCGGCTTCACCACTTTCTCGTCGTTCAGCCTGCAGACGTTCAGCCTCGCGCGTGACGGCAGCTGGTTCGCCGCCATGGGCAACGTCCTGCTCTCGGTCGCCGCGTGTCTGCTGGCGGTAACGCTGGGCCACTACTCTGCCGAGCGGATCGGCACGGTGCGGCAGGCGGCGATCATGCCCGCCAGGATCCTCGCCGTGCTCGACCGGCCGCAGACCGCGCAGCCGGTGCTGGCCGCGGCGTCCCTCGTAGCCGGCCGGATGGGAGGCGCGCGCATCGACGCGCTGCACCTGCGCCACCAGGCCCTGGACGGCTTCATGCCGACCGAGGACGTGATGACCCGACACCGCGAGCAGGACGTGGAAGGCGCCGCCGCCCGGAAGTCCGCCGTCCTCCGCGAGGCCTTCGACGCCTGGCAACGCCGCGGCGGAGCGGGCACGTGGCGGGAGGTGGCCGGGGAGGCGGCCCGGGTGATAGCGGCTGAAGCAGCCGGCGCCGGCCTCGTCGTCATCGGGCACGGCGGCGGCCAGCCCTCCGGCGACGCGAGGCAGGCGATCCACGCTTGCCTGTTCGACGCCAGGTTGCCGACCCTCATCGTCCCCGAAGCAGTGCCGGCCTCGATCGGGCGACACGTGGCGGTCGCCTGGAAGCCGAGCGAAGCAGCCGACCGGGCAGTCGCGTCCGCGCTGAAGCTGCTACGGGCAGAGCAGGTGACCGTCCTTATGGAAACCGGAGACGGCGACCATGCGACGGCGCCCGCCACCCTGCTGCAGGCCGGAAGCCCGGTGACGACGCACCGCTTCCAAGCCCGCGGCCGCCAGGTCGGAGACGCCTTGCTGGAGGAAGCGCGCGTGGTGGGCGCCGACGTGCTGGTGATGGGAGCCTATACCCAAAGCCGGCTGGCGGAACGCGTTCTTGGCGGCGCTACGCGCGAGGTGCTCGCCGCGGCCGACCTGCCGGTGCTCATGCACCACTGAGGATGGCGGTCTTGCAGGCACTACCAGCACGTAGTGGAGGCTGACACGTAGAAAGCAAGCAGTCCTTTTTTGAAAAAAAGGACTAAAAAACTTTTACTCCCGCGCCCGCATCAAGGAGGTACGTCGATGCGAGCACACACGCTTGCAGAACCAGGCGATACCGTGGCGCAGGCATAGGAGCAAAAGTTTTTGCTTCTTTTTTCAAAAAAGACGGCCTTCCTTGCCTTGCGAATGCCAGGCTCAGCGCGGGCTAATATACCTTGCGGTCTTGCGTGGTTCGGTGAGAAAGCAAGCAAGGCCTTCTTTTTCGAAAAAAAGAAGCAAAGAACTTTTGTCACTTAGGGAGGCCGCGGTTGGACCATACCGTTCCGCAGGATTGGCACACGTATTCTGCAGGGGAACACGAGGTTTGGCGCACGCTGTATACGCGCCAGACCGGCATTCTTCCGAACCTCGCCTGCGCGCAGTTCCTCGACGGGCTGCACAAGCTCGACATCTCCTCCGGCATCCCCGAGTTCGGCGCGCTGTCCGAACGCCTGCACGCACTCACCGGCTGGAGCGTCGTTGCAGTCCCGGGACTGGTGCCGGACGACGTGTTCTACAGCCACCTGGCAAACCGGCGCTTCCCGGCCGGCCGCTTCATCCGCGGCGCCCACCAGCTCGACTACCTGCAGGAACCCGACATTTTCCACGACGTGTTCGGTCACGTTCCGATGCTGACCGACCCTGTCTTCGCCGACTACATGCAGGCCTACGGCGAGGGCGGCCTACGCGCGCACGGCCTGGGCCGCCTGCACAACCTCGCACGGCTCTATTGGTACACGGTGGAGTTCGGCCTGCTGCAAACCGAGCAGGGCCTGCGCATTTACGGCGCCGGCATCGTCTCTTCCGCCACCGAGTCCGTCTACGCGCTGCAGCACCCGGAACCGAAACGTTTGCCCTTCGACCTCGCCCGCGTCATGCGCACGCCCTACAAGATCGACGACGTGCAGGCGAACTACTTCGTCATCCCGTCGCTGCAATCTTTGCTCGACGTTACAGTGCATACTGACTTTGGGCCGCTCTACGCGGATCTGGCCGCGGCGAACGACATTCCGATTGGCGTGGTGTTGCCGGAAGAGAAGCAAGCAGTTCTTTTTTGAAAAAAAGAACTAAAAAACTTCTACTATGGCTGTCGCGGTTCTTTCCGGCGAGCGCACGACAGCGGAAGCAAAAATTTTTTGGTTCTTTTTTTCAAAAAAGAACTGCTTCCTTTTCTATAATTTCCGCCAACTCCACCGCCCTAGAC